>JAGLDW010000393.1 GCA_023145395.1 Lentisphaeria bacterium
GATCTACGAACTAAAGCACCGCCCCGAGAGCAAGCTTCTGCAGATGCTGGCTGACGATCTGGATTCTGCCGCTCGGGCCGGACTGATCGTCTGTCCTCGATTGCGGGCGTTGGCGGATGCATTCTGGCCTGGCGCGCTCACCGTGGTCGCGGATGCATCCGATGGTTCGACCATTGGTCTGCGCATCCCGGATCATCCTCTGTTGCATGCCCTGCTGCCGCTGCTCGACGGTCCGCTGGCCGCGACGAGCGCCAACCGTTCGGGGGATGCCGCGGCCACCACTGCGGAGTCCGCAGTTTTGGGACTCGAGGGCCTGCCGGATCTGTTGGTCGATGGGGGACCGGTGGTCGGCACGGGCCAACCCTCCACTGTGGTCTCCATCTGCGGGGGTGATTTGGTCGTGCTGCGCCCCGGCCCGATTGGCGAAACCGCCCTGCGCCAGGCCATGGGGTAGGAATCAGGATTTCTGAACCATTCTTTCTGCACAAGGAAATGCGCCGATGAAAAGCATGGATAGTTGTCGGATTGTTCTCTGCTTCGGTCTTCTTCTAGCCGCAATCGCAGTGGCGGCGGGGTATGAGAACCTACTCCCCAGTCCGTCTTTCGAGAGCGATGGGGATGGAAATGGGGTTGCCGATGGCTGGTCTCTGAGCGTGCACGATGGCGCGGCGGGACGGGCGCAGACTGTGCCTGGCGGGCGGAATGGTGGTCGCTGTCAGCAAATCGTGCATGAGAACGCATCGTCCGAATGGGTGCGCGTCTCCGTCGATGATATTCCAGCGCGTCCGCTGAGAACCTATGTCATGCGGGTCTGGGTTCGGAGCACGGGCCGTTGGAGTGTCGTTCTGTACGAGTTCCCCAAAGGCAGGAAGGACAAATATCTGACCTACTCGGTCGGCGACGGAGACGACACGGACGAGTGGACCTGTGTCACAAAAATGGTGACCACCCGGGAGGACTGCGGGACGTTCAAGATCTCTCTTGTTACCAGTGGTGTCGGCGAGGCGTGGTTTGACGATGCTGTGCTCTACGACCCGCAGACGACGCCTGCCTTGCGCATTCCCAGATTGACGGTGGCGCCGATCCTCGACGGAAAACTGGACGAGGACGCTTGGGAAAAGAGTGTGCGGGTGGAGGAATTCTCGCTTCTGGGAGGCGAGGGCGCGCTTCCCACGGCAGGCATGTCGGCTCGGGTTGGCGTGCATGGCGAGACTCTGTACATCTCCTGGGATTGCGCGGAACCCCGTATGAACGAGCGGTTGGTTGGTGAGGAGCCGAACTGGGCGCATGATTCTGTGGAGCTTTTCCTTGGCACGGCGGCAGAGTGTCTCCACATCGGGGTCACCTCCGGAGGGGGATGGATGGGCGAGCGCAAGCGCTACGGAAAGGGTCATGCACTCTACCGGGACTGGTTTTCGGGGGCGACCACAGGCACGCGAGATCCCCGGTCCATCTCCCCCCCCGCTTGCCGGGCTGCCGTGGTGCGCGGCGAATCGTCCTGGCAGGCTGAGCTTGCGGTGCCCCTTGCTGAGCTGAATGCGTCGGAGAACACAGAGGCATGGCTCCTGCAGTTGGTTCGCAGTCGAAAGGTGAAGGACCTGGAGGAGAACAGTTGCTGGGCGTATATGAATGGTGTGACGTTTCACGATCCCGCCCAGTATGGACAGTGTGCGTGGGCGCGCGATGCGGACAGTCGTCTGGAGGAAATCCCGGCGCCTCGCTTCAAACCGCCCGAAGTTCTGACACTTGTGCCTGCTCCCCAGCGTGTGGATGGCGCCGGCAAGCGGTGTCGAGTGGTGGAACGAGTTGCCGAGATCTCCCTGCTGGGAGTTTCTGCGGACTCCGCGGCGGCGCGGTCGCTTGCGGCTGTTTTCTCCCGTTTGAAAGTCGAGCCGAAGTTGGTCGCCAAAGGAGCCGCCGCAGCATTCGTTCTTGATCGCGAATGGCGTCCGAAGGGTGCGGAACTGACGGATTGGCAGCGCCAGGAGGCGTACGAGCTGGACACGCGGAGCCTGCCCGTGAAAGCACGCGCTGCCACGGAGCGCGGACTGCTGCTTGCGGTCATGACGCTGCGGCAGCTCTGCCATGGCGCGGGGGATGGCGTTGCCCATATCCAGCGGGTCCGGGTGACGGACTGGCCCGAGATGCGCTGGCGGGGATGGCATCTGCTCGGTCCCAAGACGGGCGCTGCACTGGTGGAGGCCAAGAAACTGGTGGACACGATGGCGGCGCTGAAATTCAACTGGATCGCCATTCAGATCGACAGTCGGCTCCGGTACGAGCGAGATCCGGATCTGTCGGCTTCGGAGCAAAGCACGACGAAGGACCAGCTGCGGGAGCTGGTCGCGCACGCGGAGAGCTATGGCATGGAGGTCATCCCCATGACCCAGTGCTGGTCGCATTTCCCGTATTTTCTCAGCAAGGAGAAGTATCGTCGCTTCGCGGAGATTCCCGAGCCCGGCCCGAAGAAACGCCGACGGTTCTGGAACTACTGCCCCCGGCATCCCGAGGTGCACGAGAAACTCCTTTTCCCGATCATTGAGGAACAGCTCGAGTGTTTCCCGAATGCCAAGTACTTCCATGTCGGGCTTGATGAGATCACCTTCGAGCCGATCGGCGTCTGTCCGCGCTGCAAGGGTGCGACCGGTGGAGAGTTGCTGGCCGAGGAGATCCTCAGGCTGCATGCATTTTTGAAGGGCAAGAATCTTCGCATGTGCATGTGGGGAGACCAGTTGCTGAAGGAGCACAATGGCAAGCCTCCATACAACACGGCCGAGGCATTGGAGAAGGTCCCCAGGGATGTCGTCATTTTCGACTGGCACTATGGCGCGAAGAAATCCTTCCCCAGTGTCTCCTTTTTCCGGAAGGCTGGGTTCGACGTGATGGCGAGCGGTTGGTACAATCCTCGGAATGTGGAGGTCTTCGCCCGTGAGGCGCACACAGAGCAGGTGTTGGGATACGGGGGCACGACCTGGTACGACATCAGCCGCATCCGACTGGAGCCAAGATTGATGAAGGGCATCGTGCTCGCCGGAGAGTACACCTGGTCCATGGGCAGGGATCTGGCCGATCTCCCCTATGACCCCGCGCAGTATTTCCGCACGCTCTACGACACACCGACCGCACCCGTCCGCTCCTTTGTGCCAATCCCGCTGACTGGACGCGCCAACGCATCGCTGAGGAGCACTGAGGACCGGGATAGCTGCCTCGGCAGCGGCGCCAAGAACGATCTCTCGTCTGTTCCCACGGGTCGGCAGTGGCTGGGAGGGGTGCCGTTCGACATCCCGGACTCGGACGCCCAGTGCATTGTTCTGGCGAAGGAGGACGAGTCCGTGAAGCGTTTTCCGCGCCGTGTCTGGCAGCTCCCTGTGGACGGGGCGTTTGATGCGCTGGCGTTCCTGCACACCTGCACCTCGCCAGCCAAGTACGCTCGCCATATCTACGACCGGCGTCATGAGAACCCCGGACGAATCGTCACCTATATCGTCCATTACAAGGATGGTGCTCGAGTGGACATCCCCATGCAGTGGAATCGGGACATGGCGGATTGGAACAACCGGACGGGATCGGCGAACTCCCGCGTGGTCTGGTCCGGCCACACGCAAGAGGGGGCGCGCGCAACGCTGGGGTTGTACATGTGGACGAATCCACGTCCCTCGATGCGGATCGTCGGGCTCGATGCGATCTCCGCGGAGGATTCGGTGCGGCCGATTCTCGTTGGCGTGACTGCGGTGCGGACTGTGCAGGGGACACGACCATGAGCGAGACCGTATGGATCATCGCGGGGGAGACTTCGGGCGACGGATATGGAGCCCGGCTTGCCGCCGAGCTTTGGAGAAAACGCCCGGAGCTGGTCGTGCGGGGCATGGGCGGCCCAGCCATGGCCAAGGCTGGCGTGGACATCATGATCGACTCGTCCGAGCTTGGCGTGGTGGGGCTCGTCGAAGTATTCCGCCACATCTTCACCTTCATCCGCATCTTCCAGCAGCTTGTTCGGCGAGCCTCGAAGGAACGTCCGGATGTGGTGGTGCTGATCGACTACCCCGGCTTCAATCTGCGGTTCGCAAAACGCCTGCACGCACTCGGGATTCGGGTGGTGTGGTACATCAGCCCGCAAGTATGGGCCTGGAAAAGGGGGCGCATTCACAAGCTGGCGGCCTACGTGGACAAGATGCTGGCGATTTTTCCCTTCGAGCCAGAGGTCTATGCCGAAGTGGACTTGGATGTGAGCTTCATCGGACACCCGTTGCTCGAGGAGCTTGAGGAAGGGCGGGACCCGGAACTCGTTCGGGATCCGGACACGGTTCTGCTTCTGCCGGGCAGCCGGAGGATGGAGCTGGCACGATTGCTTCCCGACCTAGTGCGAACGGCTGCGATTCTCAAGCAGAAACACCCGTCCCTGACCTTTGTCATGCCGCTGCCCCGGCCGACCACTCGGGATCTCGCCCTGAAGATGCTCGACGAACTGAGGGGCACGGAGAAACTGCCGGATATCCAAGTCGAAGTGGGCACGACGCGGATGTGGATGCAGCGCGCGGGCACGGGCCTCGCGGCAACCGGCACCGTGACGGTGGAAGCCGCGATTCTAGGAGTTCCCCTGGTGACTGTCTACCGCGTGAACTGGCTGGTCGCCAAGCTGGCTCGGCTGATCGTGCGGCTCGACTACGCCACCATGGTGAATATCATCGGGGGACGAGAGATCTTCCCCGAACGGGTGCAGGAGGACATGACCGTGCCCAAATTGGTGGAGGCCATGGAGTCGATTCTCCCCGGCGGCGCGCGTCGAGAGGAGACGCTGACGGGCATGCGCGAAACCGTGGCCACACTGGGGGGGAACGTTCCCGCCAGCGCCCGTGTGGCCCAGTGCGTGCTCGAGCAGATTGATCGTTCGGAGTGACACCTTATATTCTGGATTTCAAATTGTTGATTTCAAATTGTTCCAAGAAACTGGTCGAATGTGAGTAAACACTCTTCGGATTCTGCGCACGTTCAACTTGCGCGGTGCTAGGCATAAGCGTGTGAGTTCTGACAGACACGATTCAGCGGGCCTTCAGGCGACGCAACAGCAATAGGGAACAATCCGGCATGACAGACATGACATTCACCGTGAAACCGAAGGCGCTCGTCCAGACGGAAGTCGCGCCCGCGGAGAGTCGCTTGCTTCGGGATGGCACCCTGTTTCTCGATTTTGGCAAAGCCGCGTTCGGCACGCTGATCGTTCCCGTTGCACCAGACCAAGAATCCGTCACCGTATGCCTCGGGGAAAAACTTGGGGCGGATGGGCGGATTGACAGGGAGCCTCCAGGCACCATTCGCTTCATTCGTATCGAACAGTCAGTGGGGGAAGGAGAAGCTTCCTGCCGCATCATCATTCCCTCCGACCCACGCAACACGGGTCCCGTAGCGATCAAGATGCCCAGCGACATTGGCGAGGTCTACCCCTTCCGCTATGCGGAGATCAAGGATCCGGGAGACATGGATCCCTCCGCTGTCCGGCAAGTGTGCGTGCACTACCCGTTCGACGAGGCAGCATCTTCGTTTCAGTCCAGCGATTCCGTTCTGAACGCTGTCTGGGAACTCTGCAAGTACAGCATCAAGGCAACGACATTCTGCGGCGTCTACGTGGACGGGGATCGGGAGCGCATTCCCTACGAGGGAGATGCGTACATCAATCAATTGGGGCACTACGCCGTCGATTGCGAGTACGCTCTGGCCCGTTACACGCACGAATATCTGATCCAGCACCCCACTTGGCCCACGGAGTGGCAGCTACATTCCGTGATGATGGCCTGGGCCGACTACATGTACACGGGAGAGACGCAGTCGCTCGAGACCTTCTACGACGACCTCTGCGTGAAGACCTTGGTCGGTCTTGCCCGGGAAGACGGGCTGATCAGCACGGAATCCGAACTCTGCACCAGAAAGTTCGAGGAGCGCCTGCATCTGCATTATTCGCCCCATGTCTCTGGCAATGGGCTCAAGGATCTTGTCGATTGGCCACCGGGATCTTTCACGGAGGGAGGTGCGGGCGAACGGGACAACCACGAAATGCTCCCCGTCAACACCGTGGTGAATGCATTTCACTATCACGCGCTCGCCCTGATGTCGCGGATCGCCGACGTTCTCGGACGTTCGGGCGACCGGGAACGCTTTGCATCACAGGCTGCCAAGGTGAAATCCGCGATCAACCGTCTGTTGTATGACGAGGCACAGGGCGTGTATGTGGACGGGGAGGGGGCAAAGCACGCTTCGCTGCACAGCAATATGACTGTCCTCGCCTTTGGTCTCGTTCCCGAGGAACGGATTCCGACAGTCGTCTCCCATGTCAAATCCCGCGGCATGGCCTGCAGTGTCTACGGTGCGCAGTATCTCCTTGAAGCGTTGTATCTAAGCGGCGAGGATGCGTGCGCCCTCGGGTTGATGACCGCCAAGAGTGAACGCAGTTGGTGGAATATGATGCAAATCGGTTCCACGATCACGCTGGAGGCGTGGGATTGGAAGTACAAGAGCGATCTGGATTGGAATCACGCGTGGGGCGCAGTGCCCGCCAACATCATCCCCAGATTCCTGATGGGGGTTCGTCCGCTTGAGGCCGGCTTTGCCAAGGTCCTGATCCAGCCTCGTCCCGGAGGGCTTGAGACTGCCAGAATCAAGATCCCGACCATTCGGGGGACTATTGCCGTTGGTTTCGAGAACCACCCGGAAAAGCCTTTCGTCCTCGAAGTGGATATTCCTCGCGACATGACGGCGCGCATAGACATCCCGGCGTTAGGACGCCCAGGCAGTGATGTCGTGGTGGAC
>JAGLDW010000394.1 GCA_023145395.1 Lentisphaeria bacterium
GCAGGCAGAGAAAGATGATCAGTGGACGCCGCACCGAATTGAACAGGCAGACGGTAATCACGAACATACCCAGAAAACAGATTGGAAATGCCTGCTTGAGGGGGGTCTGTGCGTCCCTCGACTCTTCGTACTCGCCCCCCCATTCCAGCGAATATCCCGTCGGCAAGTCAATCGCCTCAATTGCGGGGCGTAGTTGCCGGAACACGGGGTCGGCCAACGGACCGACTGGGTTGCACTGGACGGAAATCGTGCGCTCGCGGTCACGGCGCATGATGATGGGCGCCTCCCAGACGGTCTCCACACCCGTCACCACCTGACGCAAAGGAACTGCACGGTTTTGTCCGCGGCTCCATACCTGAATATCTCGCATGTCCTCGACCGAACTGCGTTCCGCCTCGGGCGGGCGGGAGTAGATCGGGATCAACTCGTCCCCTTCGCGAAACACACCGACGGGAATGCCGCCGTAGGTCCACTGTAGAGAACTTGTCAGGTCGTCGCGCGTCACACCGATGCGTCGAGCCTGCGCCTCGGCGAACACCGGGCGAATCACTCGGGTGCGTTGACGCCAGTCGGTGCGGACATCCCGCGTTTCCGGATGCGCACGCATGGTCTCCGCAGCCTGATTCGCAAGCCGTTGAAGCACCTGTTCGTCAGGCCCGCGGAAACGTGCAATCACGCGAAAGCTCATGGCTGGTCCATTGACAAACTTCTTGGCGAAGGGTTCGGAGTCGGGGAAGTTCTCCTGCAACCAAGCCTCGATCTCGGCCATGCGTTCGTCGATGACATGGTAGTCATCGACATCCACAAGTACCTGACCGTAGGCCGTGTTGGACGTTTGGTAGTCGTAGGACAGGACAAACCGCAACGCACCCTCGCCAGCAAAAGTCGTCACATTCGTCACACCCTCCAGACCGCGAATGTGTTCCGCAATGGCCTTCAGGTCGGCATCCGTGCGCAGAATGTGTGTGCCTTGTGGGCGCCAGTAGTCCACATAGAACTGGGCTCTGGTGGAGTTGGCGAAGAAGAAATGGGGAATGCGCCTGAATCCCACCATGGCCACGAGAAGCAGGCAGAGCGTGACCGCGACGGTGTGCCAGCGCATCCTGAGGCACGAATGGAGAAAGCGCCGGTAGACTCTGAACATTGGTCGGTCGTACGGATCCGCCTCTTCCCCCAGGTCCGGAATGCGCAGGAACCAGACGCAGAACAATGGCGCCACCGTCACGGCAAGCACCCAACTGAGCGACAGCGACAGAGCCATGACATCGAAGAGAGTGCGGCAGAACTCACCCACGGTGCCAGGAGCGAATCCGATCGCGGCAAAGGCGAGTATGGCCACCAGAGTCGCGCCCAAAAGAGGCCACTGCGTATCTCTCACAGTCTCGCACGCGGCTTCGTCGCGGCTTTTCCCCCGTTCCACTTTCACGAGGATTCCGTCGGCAACCACGATGGCATTGTCCACCAGCATGCCCAACGCCAGGATCAGAGCGCCGAGAGAGATCTTCTGCAGCTCGATATCCATCAGATTCATGCCGATGAACGTGCCAAGGATGGTCAGCAGCAGAATCGCCCCGATGAGCAACCCGCTCTGCCAGCCCATGAAGATCATCAGGAGCACCACGACGATAAGCACGGCTTCCACAAGATTGGTGATAAACTTGTCTACCGCCTCCGTGACATTGTCGCTCTGAAAACTGACCGTGTTCACCTTCATGCCCAGCGGACGTTTACTCTCAAGTTCTTTCAGGCGTCTTCTCACAGCCTCGCCCATGACGATTACATTGCCGCCCGAGACCGTCGATACACCCAGCCCGATGGCGGGTTGCCCATTGAAACGCATGATGGCTCTTGGAGGATCCAGATAGCCACGGCGAACGGTCGCGACATCCCCCAGGCGGACCAGATTGTCCCCGCCGCCTATGAGGAGGTCCGCAATCGTTTCTTCAGACTGGAACTCTCCCGTTGGCGCGATACGCAGATACTCGCCATCCACTTCGACCATGCCGCTTGGCGAGATCACATTCTGAGACCGCAATGTCTCGAAAATCCGGGTCGGAGACAACCCCATTTCGGACATTTTCGCGCGCTCGAACTCAATGTAGATCACCTCCTGTCGCATTCCCCAGAAATCGATCTTGGCCACATTCTCGCACAGGAGGAGTTCTTTCTTCAGATCCTTGGCGTATTCCTTCAGCTGGGCGTACGTGTGTCCCGATCCCGTGATTGCGAAGAACACCCCGTAGACATCGCCAAAGTCATCGTTCACGCGGGATGGGCCAGCACCAGGCGGAAGCTGCCCCTGGACGTCGTGAATCTTGCGCCGGAGTTCATCCCAGATCTGTGGCAGCTCCCTGCTCTTGTGGGTGTCCTTCATATCGGCGAAAATGAGGGAAAGCCCCTGCTGGGAGATTGAACGGATCTCCTTCAACTGCCCCATGGACTGGATTGCCTCCTCAAGCACATCCGTCACTTCCTCCTCGACTTCCTCGGGGGTGGCGCCCGGGTAGGGGGTCACAATCAAGGCCGTCTTGATTGTGAACGTGGGATCTTCCAGCCGACCCAGCTGCCGATAGGACAGAATTCCCCCGCCAACAAGCAGAATCGTCAGCACCACGACCACGGTGCGTTTTTCCAGTGCGAACTTCGCAGGATTCATGAGTACGATCGCCCTTTTTTCGCGAAATGAAAAACCACGTTCTTTTGGATGGAATCAGAGGCTTTGAGCTATGCCTTGCCGACTCGTTACAAGACCACTCGGTGAACCTTCGTTTCCACTTCCGCGTGAACGCGGGACTCAGGCAAAGATCTCTCCGCTGCTTCCCAGTCTGAGTCCCGCGTTTACACGGAAGTTGCAGCGATGCTTTAGCGAGCGGGGGCCGTCCGCACCTTTCGAAGGAGCCAATCAATGACACGTCCTACGGGTGCCATCAGTCCATCGCCCGCAGGTTCATGTCCGCACTCACCAAATCTGCGCCAGCCACGACAATTCGATCTCCGGGAACCAGCCCCGACAACACGGTTAGACGGGAACCATCAACCGGTCTGCCCAAGGTCACAGGACGCCTGCTGGCACGCCCCGCCTTGTCGTCGAACAGCCAGACAAAAGACACACTGTTCCCATCCGAACAGATTGCGGACGCGGGAACAACTGGCAGTTCCGTGCGGTCCGTCTCCCCGCCCTTTAGTTGCCGCGAGACCTCGGCGGTCATCCCTGGAAGGATGTTCACGTCATCGGGGTTCTTCATGACAAATGTGACGCTGTAGGTCCGTGTGATCGGATCTGCCTCGGTGTTCCATTCGCGGACGCGGACCTCGCACACTCGACCTGGGATGGCCGGAAACACTGCCGTCGAGATGTACTCATGCCCCACCTGCCGATGAATCAGCTCTATCTCAGGCACGCTGATCTCGATCTCCAGTTCGTCGATGTCATGCATGCCCAGGACAGCCTCGCCCGACTCCACCATCTCGTGGTTCTCGGCAAACTGCCGTGTGACGACCCCGCTGTATGGAGCTCGGAGAAGCGTGTCGTCAAGCTGGTGCTGTGCAATCCTAAGCTCGGTGCGGAGACCGCGAATCGCGGCAGCGGCGGCGATAATGTCCTCCTTGCGAGCTCCCGCTCGAGCTTTTCGCAACACCTGCTCAAAATCAACAACCGTTGCCTCGGCCACATCCAACATGCTGCGTGCCCGGTCGTATTCGGACGGCGCAATCACCTGTTCCGAGAAAAGCGTCTTGGCACGGTCGTGATCATGCCGAGCCTTGGTCGCTCGGGCCTGTGCTCCGCCGAGCCTTGCTTCGAGACTGCGTATGTCCTCGTCCCGCGCACCCGCCTTCATGGCGCCCAAGTTCGCTTCGGCGGCGGCGATCCGCGCCATCACGGCGGCGATGGCATCCTCAAAATCACGGGGGTCAATCCGCATCAAAACCTGCCCCTGCTCGACCACGTCCCCCGGACGCACACAGACTTCGACCAGAGGACCACCAACCCGGAACGCCAGTTTGGTCGTTCGCGATGCCTTGACGGTGCCTGGGTAGGACGAACGCCCAACCGGTGACGCCGACACCACCGTGCCCACAGCCACGGGGCGGGGATCTGACAGAGTTTTTGGGGAATTCTCGCCGCGACCACGGATGGCGTCAGCAAGGCTTTGTGACATTCCCAACCCGACGCAACCAAGCACAACACCGATGCAAATGCCCGCAATCTTCAGAGAACGAGGGATGTGAAATGGCTTACTCATTGATAAGATCCTCAGGTAGAGGCAAACCCAACGCCCAGAGACTGTCCCGGACAATCCGGCGTTCGAGCGACGCAAAGTACCCATCCGGGAAAGAGGTCGTGCCCAGACGCTCCAAGATGATGTCGCCATAGTCCGCGTGCAGAATCAGGCTGGAGGTAAGGTGCAATGTCCACTGTAGTGCTTTCATCGCCGACAATTGGGGCCGAATCCGCATAAACAGCTCGCTGATGGCGTCAAGCTCAGGATCCATTACTTCGCGACGAAGAAGTTGACGAAGGGGTCCAGCATGCTGGAGCACTTGGTAGAATACCTGTGAACACCAGCGGGGACGGCCCGACTCGAACAACAGAGCCACCAAACGCCGCACGACGCCACGAATCGCCGCGACTTGAACATCCACACAGTCAAGATCATCATCCAGGCTGGCGATATACGCAGGCAGAGGATCCTCGGACCAGCCCTTCATCGCATACCTCAGCATCTCCTCGACAAGGCCCTCCTTGCCGCCAAAATGATAGTGAATGCTCCCCGCGTTCTCGCCCGCATGCTCGGCAATCGCCCGCATGGACAGACCCTCCACACCCTGTTCGGCGGCAAGTTCGCCAGCAGCGTGGATCAATGCCAAACGTGTCCTCGCACTCGTCGTGTACTCGCTCATGAAACGCTAGCTCCCATTCATCGTTTGGTCGCTTGGCCTAATTTAGTCGCTTGACTAAATTGTGCAAGTCTGACTGGGACAGGTTGCGCCGGGATTTTGAAGGAAACGACAAGAAGAATCCAGAAATTTAACCACGGATG
>JAGLDW010000395.1 GCA_023145395.1 Lentisphaeria bacterium
TGGGCACGGATGGGCACGGATGAAGGCCAGGGCAAGAAGTGGGCACAGGCGAAATGCCATGAATCCACTCTCGGCCTATGTCGTGTGTCTCACGTTTTTATCCGTGCCCATCCGTGCCCATCCGTGGTTAAAGTCTCTTTATCTGTGCACGTTCAACTTGCGCGGTGTCAGGCATAAGCGCGTGAGCTCTGGTCCTTTCGCGCCAACCCTTCTCTTGGAGAGCGTACATCATGCATTGTCAGTGGGCACGAGTCAGTCTTGTCTTGGTCGCGCTTGCCGGTGCGGCCTTCTCCGCGCCTTTGGATCCCGGCGGCGTGAGCATCGACTTCGAGAAGGTTTCCGCGCGGAGGTTTTCTGCGGAGTCCGCAGATCTGGGGCCGGAATTGCTGCGCAACGGTGGGTTCGAGGTACCGTTGGACTCGAAAGTGTGGTGGAGCAACTGCTGGTTGCAGATTCCCCGGAACAACCGCACTCCCACCATCGACGCCAACGAGGCTCGAATCGTTGCGTTGGGCAGGAAGGAGAGAGTAGAGCTGGCCGAGGGAGGCAGTGCATTCCTGCTTGAGATCCCCGCTGCCACCGATAAATTGCTCCCAGGTCTGACCCAGAGCATCGCCGCCACCGGCTCCCAGTTCCTGCGTTTCACGGAGCCGCAGGGCGCGTTGCGGTTCTCCCTTCGGGTTCGCTGCGATCGGCTGGGGAAAACCACTGCCTCCCCCTCGTTGATACTCAACTTCAAAGGGGAGGGGAGAACCTTTTCCGCCAAGGGTGTGAAGTCCTACTACTCCAAGGTTCATCGTCTTCCTGTGACAAAGGATTGGACGACCTTCGAGCGGATCATTCCGCTGCATGACGATGTGCGGCAAGTACGCGTGACGTTGCGCTTGAACGGGATCGCGCGGGTGTGGTTCGACGACGTGTCGGTGCGGCGCGTGACGCTTGAGCATCCTCTCGAGACTGTGCTGTGCGCCATGGCTTGGATGGACAACACGTTCGCCCTGTCGCAAAAAGACCCCGCCTTCATGTGGTTTGTGGCTCGCAAGCTCAGAGACGTGGATCTGTCCGAGTCCAAGCTTGTCCTCTGTGTGAAACTGCCTGCGGCTGTCGATGTGCTGGAAGCACGGGAAAGCACGCGTCTGATGCCGCCCATGCCTGCGTCTGACGGCTTTAGAACGCATCGTGTCGACATCACACGGCTTCGTCAGCATATCAGGATGGACTCGTTCCGATCGTATACTGGCTACGGCTTGCTGGTGACAACGCAGGCCCAGCCGGGTGTCTCGCTGCCCGATGGCGAGTACTGGCTCGAACGAGACGGCGCCCGTGCGACGGATGTGGAGAGCTTCTCGCTGGCCGTGCTCCCACAATTGCGGCCCGTCTCCCGTCCACGCAAGTTTCACACCGGCGCGATTCTGGGACCCGCATTGCGCTATGGGGATCGCTCCGCACCCATGCAGGCGCGCTTTCTGGCCGCGACAGGGATGAACTGGTTGCATGGGATTACGGGATCCGTGCTGGTGAAGGCGTTGCGGGAGAAGGGGATCACCCTGTCCGCCCAGCCATACTATCTGTGCAACGGCTACCGGCTGGGTGACAAGCCCAAGCCGGAGGGGGCACGTTTCGTCCAAACAGATGGAACAGCCTTCCCGCGGGCCATCTGCCCATCCGAGATCTACAGCGACGGACCATACTATCGAGACGTCGTCATCCCCTATCTGGAGAAAGCGATCCAAGACGGGATGGACCATCTGATGTGCAATTGGGAACCGTATATGTTCCGGGGGAAGGGATGCTTCTGCCCGCGCTGCCGCAGGGAGTTCGCCTCCTTCACCAAACAGGCGTCCGAAAAGGTCTTGGCCATGAAACCGGAGGACATTTTGCAGGGCGATCGGGCGCGCTGGACGGCATTCCGCTCCAGCCAGCATGCGCGGCAGGTGACCACACTGGAAAAGAAGATCGGCGAGATCGGAAAAGCGTGTGGCCGCACCGAGTCCCATCTCATTCTGGAAGT
>JAGLDW010000396.1 GCA_023145395.1 Lentisphaeria bacterium
TGTGGCGATCGCGGCGCTGCCAGCGATCATCGGCCTGCTGCCCATGCCGGGCGGGGCGATTTTCTCCGCGCCTCTGGTGGATGACTGCGATCCCGAGAAGCGAATCGACGGCCTGCTCAAGACGCACATCAACTACTGGTTCCGGCATGTCTGGGAGTACTGGTGGCCACTGTATCCGGGGGTGCTGATGCTCCAGGCCGCGACGGGTTTGGACGCATGGCAGCTCCTGCTCTTCCATCTGCCGCTCAGTCTGGCCGCCGTCACCATCGGCTACTGGTTTTTGCTACGCCACGTGCCTCGGGGTGAATCGACCACGCCTTCCGTCGAGCCTGACAATCCGTCAACGCCTCCACTCGACGCCTCGGTTCGACGCATTCTCGGACTGCTCGCCCCCGTGTTCGCGGTGATCGGAACCTATGCCTTGATCCGGCTTGCAGTCGCACCATTCCTGCCCCTAAACCGGTACGTCCCGATGATCATGGGGCTGGCTGTGGCCGTCTTGATTCAACAGTACAAGCGCCCGCTCTCCTGGAAGCAATGGAAGGAGATCCTGCTCTCGAACCGCACGCTGGTGCTAGCACTGCTCGTCACGGTGGTGCGCGTCTACGGTGCATTCATCGAGCATCCGTTGCCCGACGGCGTGCCTCTGGTCGAGCAGATGCGAAACGAGTTCAACGCATGGGGCATCCCGATCACCGCCGTGATCATGGCGGTGCCGTTCGTGTGCGGAGTGGCTACCGGACTGGCCGTCGGCTTCGTCGGCGCCAGTTTTCCGATCGTGATGAGTCTGCTGGGCGCCGATCCCACCTTCGCGCAGGTGATGACCACCACCGCGTTGGCCTTCGGCTTTGGGTACATGGGGATGATCCTGTCCCCCGTCCACATCTGCCTCATCGTCACCAACGAGCATTTCGGAACCCGGCTCCTGCGGAGTCTGAAGGGCCTCCTGGCACCAGCCCTGGCCATGCTGACCTTCACCTTCCTCTACAGCCGCCTGCTCCCGTTTGTCCTGTAGCGGCTGCCTGCGCATGGGGGGATGCGGAAAGAGGGGATATTGAACCGCCAAGTCGCAAAGATCGCCAAGATTTTTCAGCAACTGTCAAGCTGGCTGCTGCGAGCACTCCAAAGAGCCTGTGGCTCGGTTTGAAGTACCGACGCGAAGCATCTTTGGAGTGTGCAGGCCCTTGTGGTTCGGCGCGGCCC
>JAGLDW010000397.1 GCA_023145395.1 Lentisphaeria bacterium
GCCTGATGACCATGCGTCAGCCAGACGGGAGCAGGACGTCCTCCTTCGGCGGCGGTGTACTTGTAGGACACAATCATGTCCTGGTACTGTCTGTAGGCCAAGCCCCCGAGCAGCGGTCGCTGTAGCATCCCGGGATCCTTGTGGAAGCGAATGACGCCAAACCCCTTGGCGCCAAATCCCCAGAAATCTCCCTCGCCCATCACGTAGTCGGTTGCGGACGAGAAACGCACATATCCCGGATGTGTTCCGTTGTTTGGGAAAACCCCGAACGCTGGATTCACCTTGCGTGCCTCGGCGCGCATGTCGCTCAACCAACGCGCGATGGTGTCCATCCAGAATTCCTGCGTGTCGAGCCAGGCGCGTCCTCCATCGGCATACGTCGCCAGTTTTCGGGTCGGACGCTTCTCGCGGGCCACGAACTTTGCGAACTCCGCACGGCAGTTGGTGCAGTAGCAACGATGAAAACTGTTGTCCACGAAGATACCGTCGAAGCCGACTTCCGCCGATGCGCGGAAGACTGCCTTCATCCACTGTCGCCAATAGGGATTGTTGAGGCAAACCGCCCAGCGGCTGCCCGGTTCGTAGGACTCGTAGTTCCGGCTGTAGATAAAACATGGATCGCCATTGGGAAGACGCATGAGCCACTGCATCGGATCATCGGGCGGCTTTGGCCCGATTCCGAAGCGGGCATACTCGTCCCAGTGATCGTAGAACTCCCAGAAGCCATAGCGGATGTCTGGCTCGGGATTGCCGCCGATCGTGAACGCGCCGACATAGTGGTAGAGCTTCTGGACGCCTGCCTCGTGCATGGCCCGCACATAGCGTCGACACGCGGTGAAGCGTTCGTCTAGTTTGGCTGGATTGAGTCGTCGGTGGTATGCCACGCGGTCCTTGCCACCGCCATAGACGTTCTCCCCGCCCCAACCAGCGATTGGTCCCCAGTTGTGCACGAACGGACCATCCTTGCCAGCGTGGAACAGGTCCGGCGGCCCCTGACGCAGACGCTCCAGAAAGCCAGGAGAGGTCAGGTGGTTGTCCGAGCTGTAGTTGATCGTATACAGCTCGGGGACGCGACTCACATTGCGCCACTCGCCCGTCGCGGCTCGGGCGCGTGCCTCAATATCTCCCCCGTGGACGGTCAAGGAGAGGCCAAAGACGAATGCAAAAATGACGTATGTCTGTTTCATGCTTCTTGTCTTACTCGCTATCGCTATCGGTGTCGCTATCGGCATCGGCATCGCTATCGG
>JAGLDW010000398.1 GCA_023145395.1 Lentisphaeria bacterium
ATCGGCACAGTGCCGGATCTGTTCTCGAACGCGGAGATGCGTTCGACGGCACGGTGAGTCGCTCAGGAAATGTGATGCAGTTGGAAGGGACGCTGGACGGGGCGACCCTGGCGGGCGAGATGAAGGATGCCAACGGCGCCAGTCCGATCAAGGTCGTGGTTTCCGGAGATACCGCCACGTTCATTGCCGGTTCCCTCAAGGTTGAGTTGACGCGGCGGGATGGTCCCTCCTTCGTCAATCAGTTTTCCAGCGAGCACATCAAGCTGGTGCTCACGGACGGCGAGAACGGGAACCTGTCGGGAAATCTGAAGTTCCAGGGGCGCATGTACGATGTCAAAGCCAAGTCGAATGGGGCACTGTGCTGGGGAACGTTTGCCGGTGGCGAGCGCTCCTGGCGGTTCACGGTGCAGCGCGAGTCGTCCGAGGACGTGATCTTCCGAACGAGTACGTTCTCGCAGACGCTGAAGGATGGACAGGAGCTCGAGCGCAAGCACCAGGCGGAGGAGCGCGACCGGCAGACCCAGGCCGAAATCGCGACCATGCAGAAGCGTCAGGAGCAGGAGAGGAAGAACGAGCGGAGCAGGTACGCCCGTCGGCGAGCAGCCAAGAAGGCCGCTGAGATCCGGCGTGCGGCATTGAGCGGCAGTGCCCGGGCGCAGAACAGCCTCGGGGGCTGCTACGAATCGGGCGACGGCGTTCGGGAGGATCTACTGGAGGCCCGACGTTGGTACCTGCTGTCTGCGCGTCAGGGCTTTAGCCAGGCGCAGTACAACTTGGGGCTCCTGTACCGCTACGGTCGGGGCGTGGACCGCGACGATGCCGAGGCGCTCCAGTGGTTCCGCAAAGCCGCCGAGAAGGGCCACGCCAAGGCCCAGTTGCACGTTGGCCATGCGTACCGGTTTGCTCGCGGAGTGGACCGCAACGACACCGTGGCTATTCGGTGGTACGCGCAGTCCGCCAAACAGAAGGAGCCCCGTGCGGAATACGCCATCGGCAAGATGTTCGAGGAAGGCAATGGCGTGGACCGCGACTACCGCAAGGCCCTGACTTGGTACCGGAAGGCTGCCGCGAGGGGGTACGACGAGGCGGAGGAGAAGGTGGAGAAGCGCGACGAGTTCGTACGGGCCTTGCCCCTTGCCAAGGAGGGCGACCCGGTCGCGCAAGCTCAGATCGGCGATGCCTACACGAACGGCGACGGAGTGGCGCTTGACTACACGAAGGCCCTCGAATGGTATCTGAGGGCCGCCGACAAACAGAATGCCGTCGCCGAATGCGGACTCGGCGACGCCTATTCCTATGGTCGTGGCGTGCCCCGGGACCGTCCGGAGGCGGCCCGCTGGTACCGAAGGGCCGCCGAGCGCGGTTATGTCCGAGCCCAAGTATCTCTCGGGCACTGCTACCGACGCGGCGCTGGGGTGGACAAGGACTTTGTCCAGGCCGTCGCGTGGTACCGCAAGGCGGTCGAGCAGCAAGATGCCCGAGCCCAGCATCACCTTGGGCGCATGTACGAGGAGGGGCATGGCGTGCCCCAGGACTACGAGGAAGCGCTCTCCTGGTTCCGCAAGGCGGCCGATGGTGGCTATGCCAGTGCCAAACGCACGATGCGCGAGCGCGACAGCTTCCTGGCGGCCAAGGCGGAAGCCATGGGTGGGGACGCGATGGCGCAGCGGAAGGTCGGGGTGGACTATGCGGAGGGGAGTGGCGTAGGGAAGGACAGCAAGGAAGCCGCCCGTTGGTTTCATCGGGCAGCGCGACAAGACGACGCGGAGGCCCAGTACCGACTGGCCGACTGCTACTGTCGTGGCGTTGGCGTGGAACAGGACGAAAAGCAAGCGGCCGAGTGGTGCCGGAAAGCGGCCGAAAAGGGCGATCCCAAGGCGC
>JAGLDW010000399.1 GCA_023145395.1 Lentisphaeria bacterium
CTTCGGCTTTGTTTCGGCTGTGGGTGATCCCGAACCGGCGGCTGTGCCGATGACGGAACTCCATTCCCCCCTGCTCAACCCCCACATGAAACTGAGTCGGGGGCGAGCATTTGGCTGGTTGCTTCGAGGCAGTGGGCGGACCGTTGAGGCCAAACTGGAGCGGGACGAAGCGGAGGATGCGCTGAGAGTCGGCCCCCTGTATGCGCATGAGGTACTGCTGCAGCCGGTCAACACCACACCGGGTCACTACCTTCTGCGGGCCCTGGCCCGGACGGATGTGTTCCAGATTCACCTGGTGGCGAATCGAATGCAAATGCCCGTGCCTGTGGGTCGGGAGTATCGCTGGGTGGAGCTGCCCTTTCTCGTGAAGCACGCGGACGGACGGAACAACAGCAGTGTCCAAGTTGGTTTCCGCTACCAGTCCCGCCCGGCCACCGGCAATGCCTCCCGCCTTCCCGCCACCCTCTGGGTCAAGCAGGTGGAACTGCGCCGCCTTGGAGACACGGCTCTGCAGGAACGCTGGATCGAGACCCTGCCCGTGCATCCCCGGCACCAGCTCGACTTGTTGGAGGCAAGCCCCTCTCGAAACCGCCCCGGAAAGGTGGTGTTCCGGGACAGCTTCATCGGCACCGAACTCTGGCTCATGACCCAGGGAGGCCAGGAGGATCACTCCTACGTTGGGCACCCCGACTTCAATCGTGACGGCAGCTTCCTGCACATCGGCGCTCGCCGTGCACCCGCAGGGCTGCTGCGCACCGACGGGAGCGCACGCTACCTGGACAACACATGGCGTGGGTTGGTCTGGCTCTTTCCCTGGATGGAACGGCAGTTGCCCGAGGACGCGGATCCGTCGGAGTGGGTCGTGGCGGCCCGCAGCACAGCGACCATCAAGCTGGTAAATGCCGTCACCGGCGCGCGGCACACCATCGAGCTGCCCACCCGGCCTGGCTGGACGCTCGTCCACTATCCGGGCATGACCAACTACGGGCTTCGCGGCCCCCGCATCGCGGGGATCACTCACGACACGTTTGCCTGGCTGGCGGAGGACCGGAAATCCGTGGCCACCTCGACATCCAGAGGGCGGAAGTTCCGCCGCTTTGCGATTCCGAGCATCTCCTCCGAGCCCGGCGAGGACAAAGTGTATCCCGGCATGACCTTCGTGGGCGGCAAGAGCGGCGAGAACTGGCGCGACGCGATGGATAGCCGGGACCGTCGGTACTTCCTCTTCGAACTCAATCGCGACAACCTACCCAACCACGCCGCCAGTCCGTACCAGATCTTCGCCCTGCC
>JAGLDW010000004.1 GCA_023145395.1 Lentisphaeria bacterium
TCGACCGCTGGCGGCTGGCGCCGGGCGCCGGGCGCGTCCTGGTTGACGGCGCGGTCGCGACTCCGGGGACGGAGATCGAGCCTGCGTCTTGGATCGTGCTCGAGTACAAACACTGCGCCGTGGCGATCCGCGCGCTTGCCTGTCGGGTGCCCACTGAGGGATCCAACGACGAGAACCCGCAGCGGCGCACGCGCGGCGGCATTGCCGAACTGCCCGTGCGCGTCTCGGCCGACGAGCGTGGCGCCTATCTCGCCGTGGAACTGGTCTCCAGATCCACCGGCACGCTGACCGAGCATCTGCTGTTCAGCGGCTGGTGTGTGGTTCTGCTGGACCGCCCCGAAGACGTCGATAGCCTCCAGATCGATGAGTCCTTCCGCGAGGATGGCGAACTCCCGCGCACATACGGCGAACTGGTCCGCACTGTCACGCTGACCACTCCCGCCGTTGCCCTGACCATCGAACGTGACATGCTCACCTGGGAGACCCGCCGCCACATCAATGGCAGTCCCCTCGAACCGCAGATAGGCTGAGACAAAAGCACCTCGCCCGACTCTGTTTGGGATGCCCTTTTGCGGAGCAATGATGGCTCGCCGCGCTTGGCTTGCACAGGATTGTATCCCACGTGCAGAGCGATATATTTAAGATTCTTTGATTTTTTTGTGCAATGAACCCGTATACACGCGAGTGTAGACCGAAAGCAGAGACAAGGAGCAAACAATGGCTATCATCGATTTTGGTGGAGTGAAGGAAGAAGTCGTCCGGCGCGAAGAGTTTCCCGTGTCGAAGGCGCTTGAGGTCCTGAAGGACGAGACGATCGCCGTGATCGGCTACGGCGTGCAGGGCCCCGCCCAGGCGCTGAATATGAAGGACAACGGCTTCAAGGTGATCATCGGCCAGTCCAGCCAGTTCAAGAGCGACTGGGACCGCGCGGTTGCCGACGGCTGGGTTCCCGGCGAGACTTTGTTCGAGATTGAGGAGGCCGCAAAGCGTGGCACCGTCATCCAGATGCTCGTCTCCGACGCCGCCCAGAAGCAAATCTGGCCGACAGTCAAGAAATGCCTGAACGAAGGTGACGCCCTGTATTTCTCGCACGGCTTCAGCATCGTCTACAAGGAACAGACGGGCGTGATCGCGCCGAAGAACGTCGATGTCATCCTGGTTGCCCCGAAGGGCTCGGGAACTTCCGTGCGCCGCAATTTCCTGTCCGGCGCGGGCATCAACTCCAGTTTCGCCGTCGATCAGGATTTCACTGGTCATGGCCGCGAACGTGCTATCGCCCTCGGCATCGCTGTCGGTTCCGGCTATCTCTTCCCCACCACGTTCCAAGGCGAGGTCCACAGCGATCTGACGGGTGAGCGCGGCATTCTCATGGGCGCCCTCGCAGGCGTGATGGAAGCCCAGTACGACGTCCTCCGCGCTGGTGGACACAGCCCCAGCGAAGCCTTCAACGAGACGGTTGAAGAGCTGACGCAGAGCCTAATCCGCCTGGTTGACGAGAACGGCATGGACTGGATGTTCGCCAACTGCTCCGCCACGGCGCAGCGCGGCGCCCTTGAGTGGCGTCCCAAGTTCAAGGCGGCCACACTGCCTGTCTTCAAGGACCTCTACGAGAGCGTCGTCAGTGGCCGAGAGACCGCACTCGTGATCGAGACCTGCAGCGCCCCCGACTACAAGCAGATGCTCGATGCCGAGCTGAAGGAAATGGCCGACTCCGAGATGTGGCAGGCAGGCAAGGCCACGCGCAGCCTCCGCCCCCACGAAGAGGCCCGCGCTATCACAGCCGACACCAAGGGTGTGGCTGGCCGCGGCGTCAACTAGACGTCCTTCCGAGCAAAAACCGAACGGCCGACATGGATTCATTCCGTGTCGGCCGTTTTTTTGGGGCTACGGTCCAAAACAGGTGACCGTGCCGTCCATGGCGGCAAGGTAGAGGCGTTTCCGGGCGGCGATCAGACCATCGAACACTGGCGGGGATGGCAGGGAATACTCCTTGATGGTTGTGCCGTCGCCAAGCTTGACGGCAAAGAGACTCCCCCCCTTTCGGCCCATGAACGCGGCTTCGGCATCGAGCAGTTGCTGGGGCGCTGGCGCTCCCGATCGGAGCTGCCCATAGACCTTGTGCTCGTTCATGAGGACTGGTGGACCGGCCACGAACAATACTTCGTCAGTCACGACCAAGGCACGGCCATGGATGGGCAGTTCCCGATCCCAGGCGCGCGCAAACTTCGTGGACGGAAGCGCACCGGGCCGAGAGACTCCCCTTCTGTCCGTGATGGGTGCCGCCCCCGCGTCCTTTGACGCCGCGAACAACTGATAGCCGAGGGGCGTCGACCAGCGATAGTTGTCGGGCTTCATGCCATAGCCGTAGACGGTGCTGCTGTCCATGGCCAGGATTTTCCCTGCGGGAAACCTGCGCCCCGACTTGTACCAACCCGCCGCGCCGGACTGGAAATCGGTTCCGTAGATCCAGTAGGCGCGGTGCCACCAGGAGTCGCTGACGAATCCGTCGGAACCAAAGAGATGCCGCTCGGCGTCTTCACGCGGCATGAGTGTTTTTCGATCGAACGCAAGCTCGCGCAGATAGATGGTGTCCCCGGAGCAGGACAAGATGTCAGGCAGACCCCCAGCCATCTCGAGGCCACTGCCCGCCGGACGCCACGAGATCATGTGGCGTTTCCTGGTCTGCGCGTCATTGAGGTTCACGCTGAAGCTCTTGTGGCGGACACTCAGGCAATAGGGGCTGTTCCAGTGCATCGTTCCGCTCGCCAGGACAATGGCGGCGCCCTTGGCGCCTCTGGGCAGGCGCTCGGGTCGAATCCATACCGAAAGCGTGATTGGCCCGGAGATGTTCAGCGCCTCCGCCTTGCCGCAGTCCAGCCAGGCGTCTTCGCCGTTGAAGCGGAGCGCGTGCCCGTCACCGTTTGACACCCAGCGCGCCCCGTTCAGTTTCCCGTCGTTGCCGAGACCCGAGCCGTCATGGGCGATGGCGCCTGTTCCCTCGTCGAAGGCGAGATGGAGCACCAGCCCTTTGGTCAGCGAATCGAGGATGTCATTCGCGACGGGGACTGGCACTGTCTTTTCCGTGTCATGCAGCGCTTGGATTTCCGATTTGGACAATGCTCGGCGGTAGATGCGCACATTGTCGATGGGTCCTTCGAAGAACGATCTGTCAAGCTTGTAGCCAACCCGCAGACCCGTATACTTGCGTCCCCCCTTCACCTCGTTGCAGGAAGTGCGTTGTGCGCGCCCATCGAGATATCCCTGCGCCACGGCGCCGTCCCACGTCAAAGCCACGTGCACCCATTCCTTGTGCTCGGCCTCGCCCTTGCCAGCCTCTTTGCCCACAATACGTTGCTGTTGCAGGAGCTTGCCGGTCCTCATGTCCAAGGCGTAGAAATGCAGCCCTCCGTCCAGGAAGGAGGATCTTCCCGCGACGCAATAGGCCACATCGTCCTGGACGAGGATGCTCCCGTGGACGGGCCAGGCAGACTCGAGCTGATCCTCGGCAACGATATGCCGTTCGTCCGGAGCGGCGCGGAAGCGCCAGGCCAGAGCGCCGTCCGTCATGCGCAGGCAGTACACCCAGCCATCCCGACACCCGAACACGGCCCGTCCCTTGTGGATCGTCGGTGGCGAGTCGATTCTGGCGCCTGTGGTGAACTGCCAAAGCGGCTTGCCGTCGGCGGCGTCGAGCGCATGCACGGAGTGATCGTCGATCGATGTGACCAGCACGCGCCCTTCCGCCATCACGGGACTGCTCAGGCGTCCGCCGATTTCCGTGCGCCAGGCAGTTTTCAGACTGGCTGCGGAGACGCGGGTTCCGGCTCTGCCGCTGCGGGTTGCATCAGACCGGAAGGTTGCCCATTCATCCAATCCTGCCGTGGTGTTGGGTATGTCCGAAATGGCTGGGCCTGCGACCAATTGCGGTCCGGGTTTGCGCTGGGACTCGGTGGCTCGAGCGGGCGCCATCGCCATGAATCCGTTCAGCTTGGCCTGGACGTAGCAGGCGCAGGGATGCGGCGGCGCGTAGAGGAGCCCGTTGCAGGGCATGATCCCGTACTGACACTCGCCGCGGACCCAGTTGTTGCGCCAAGTGTTCCCCTCTTTCACGTCGATGAACTCGGTCCCGGTTCTGGCCAGCAGGATGAACTTGTCGGTGGCCTTGTTGCGGTAGCAGCGATGATGATGCACCGACGCGAATGCCTTGGCTGTGGAAATTGTGCGGCGGACCTCGCCGGTCAGGGGATCCCGCCCAACCGTGAAATCCTCGGTGTTGCGGATCTTCGAGCTGCCCACCCACACCAACCCATCGCTGACGAAGACATCGCCCGGCGCCCGGTGCGTGTCATAGCTCTTGCATGACCAAAGCTGTTTTCCGGTTGCCGCCGCGAATGCGATCAGCTTGCCTGGTCCACCCGTGTTGTAGCGCGACCACTGGGGGCTGTGGACACGCGAGCCACGCGGTGGCGGCGCCACATTCGCGTCCCGGTCCACGCTCAGCACGACCTTGCCGTAGGCCACGAGCGTGGGCGCCGACCAAGTGGGGCGACTGGGGGGTGATGGACGTGGCGCCTGCCATAGTTCGGCGCCGGTCTTTGCGTCCAGGCAGACGAGCCCGTCTGGGGTTTGGTAGAACACGCGTCCCCGGTTTACTGCCGGCGTCATGGCGTAGATTCCCGCGTTGGGCTTGCGCCAAAGCACCGTGCCAGTCGCGGGGTCAAGAGCGACCAGCCCACGCGATTTCTCCGGAGTCCGCACCACGGACCAGCGGCGGTTTTTCGCTGGTTTTGGCGGAGTTGCCGCCTCGTCACCCGTGACCAGAAAAAGAATGCCATTGTCCAGCAGGACTTCTTCGGTGTTCTCCGTTTCCCTGTAGGTCATCACTGTGTCACCGGTCGCGGCGTCGAGAGCCACGATTGGGGAGGGATATCCGAGAGTGACATAGACTCTGTCCCCCACGGCGACGAGGCGCCTGGCGATCTCCGGCGGTCCAGCGAAAAAGGCCCACAAATGGGGTGCCCACGACTCCATCGGCCGTTTCCACAGCAGCACGCCGCTAAATGCGTCCCGAGCGATCAGAGACCACTTTGCGGGGAAGAGAATGGAAGCGGGCAGTCCCTCGTCGGCAATGTAGAACACACGTCCGCCCGCGGAGACCACGGCACTGATGCTGGCGAATCGCTCATGGTGCCGCGCGTAGGCCGGCCCACCGATCCATTGGATGTGTCGAGGCGGTCCGACAACGGTGTCATGGGCCACGGCGTTGTTGCCGGCGCTGTGCAGATAATGGGTCCACTCGTCAATCTCCGCCGGACGTGGTTTCGTCACTGTCCGCCATGTTTTTCCCTGTCTGATGCAGACAACGCCATTGGGACAGAGCACGCGCATCCACTCGTCGCGGCTACCCTCTCCGGGCTTTTCCACCACCAGCAGGTTGACCACGTTGTCGGCGTAGGGGAGTAGGTCGGACGACCATTGTCTCGCCGTGACGTTCCCGTGCACCCCCTTGGACCGGAACAGGTCGCGGGCCTCGCGGATATTGTCGGCGCTGGGGTCAAGGCCTTGGACGATGAAGCTGCCGACAGCCGCCAAAGCCGCCGTCCGTTGGCCGTCTCCACAACCCAGATGCACAAGCAGCCCACCCTTTACACCGCTTGCCCTCACCGTCTGTTGCACAAATGCCTGGGTCGAGAGCGTGTCCGCCGCCTGGAGGCCCAGCGCAAAAAAAGCACAAGCAAGGGCAAGCAGGCCACCCCAACCAATGATCTGCGCGCCGATTTTTGTTTCCTCCCGTGCCTGTAGGTCCATGATCGCCTCATATGGTTGATGAAGAAGTTTTCAGGGATAAATCCGTGGGGGCAGCAAGACTGCGGTGTCCGCAAAACCTCTGCTCTTGGCGGTGCGTCGATATCATCGGTATACTATTGCGGTATTTACTCAAGAAATCCCACCAACAGGGAAGCAAACATGCTAGAGACATTGCACGAGGCGCTATCCACTGCCGGCCTGACCGCCCCCGAGTCCGAAAAGCTTGTGCAGCAAACGGAGACTCTATGCCGAGAACTGGCGCCTCTTCTTGCGTGGCGTTCCGTAATCGACGGGCGAATCGGCTCTGGGGATTTTGATGTCGAGCAGGCGCTGCACCAGGCTATCTTCCGGGATTGGCCGGTCACTTCGGGTCCCCCTCCCGCGTGGATCCCGGCTGACAATGCCATGGAACGGGCCAATATCGGAGCGCTGGCGCGGGCAGTGGGCATGACCAACTATGATGATTTGCATCGCTGGTCGGTTCAACATCGGGATGCTTTCTGGACGCAGGTGGTCGAACGCCTCGGCATCCATTTTGACCAGGCACCCGAGGAAATCCGGGGTGGCGGCGATCCACGCTGCCCCGAGTGGTTTCCCGGCGCCCGCATGAACATTGCCGCCAGTTGCTTTCAGGCGGATCCGGAAATGGTCGCCATTCTCTATCAGGAACCGGGAGGCGAGAGGCGGAGCGTCACCTACGGCGAGCTGGACCGCCTCAGCAACCGGGTTGCAAACAGTCTGGTGGTGGCGGGGTTCCGCCCCGGCGACGCGCTTGGCATCGCCATGCCCATGCATCCCGAGGCCGTGGCGATCTATCTTGGCATCGTGAAGGCAGGTTGCGCCGCCGTGGCGATCTCGGAGCAATTTTCCGCGAAGGAGATGTGCAGACGCCTTCGCCTTGGCGGGGCGGAACAGGTGTTTGTGCAGGAGATGCCGGGGCGGGGTCATGACGTGCTCTATCGCAAACTGCGCGAGGCCGATGCCCCCCCCATGATCGTGATGTCGGCAGAGCTGCAGGAACCGATCAAGAACCTGCGCAAGCAGGATACGCCGTGGGATGACTTTCTCGTGACGGAGGATGTCTTCACCCCTGTAGCCGTTGCCCCCGACACGGTCAGTCACGTCCTTTTCTCGTCTGGCACGACGCGCGACCCCAAAGCCATTCCGTGGACGCATACGACCCCCATTCGTGGTATTGCCGACGCGTGGCTGCATCACGATATCCACCCGGGGGATGTGGTGGCGTGGCCCACCAGCCTGGCCTGGATGATGGGACCGTGGCTCGTCTACGCGGCACTGGTCAACCGGGCTACTATGGCGCTCTTCGGGGGAACCCCAATCACCAAGGGCTTCGGCGCGTTTGTCCGTGACACGGGCGTCACCATGCTTGGACTGGTGCCGAGCCTGGTGCGCAGTTGGCGGCAGACCCGGTGCATGGAACGCTTCGACTGGAGCCGCATCCGCTGTTTCAGCTCCACCGGGGAGTGCTCGAATCCCGATGACATGATGTATCTGATGTGGCTTGCCGACTGGAAGCCGGTGATCGAGTATTGCGGAGGCACGGAGATTGGCGGAGGGTATATCACGGGAACGGTGGTGCAGTCGGCTGTGCCCGGAACGTTCTCGACGCCGGCGCTGGGGCTCGACATCACCATCCTCGACGAGCAGGGCGATGAGACCGACAACGGGGAGGTCTTCCTGCTGCCGCCGTCCCTCGGGCTGTCCAACACCCTTCTGAACTACGACCATGCGGAGGTCTATTTTGATGAGACGCCATCGGCGCCCGACGGGGCGTGCCTGCGACGCCACGGGGATCAGCTGGAACGCCTCCCGGGCGGTCACTTCCGGTCCCATGGCAGAGTGGACGACACCATGAACTTGAAGGGGATCAAAGCGAGTTCCGCCGAACTGGAGGTCACCTTCAACGGAGTTGACGGGGTGCAGGAGACGGCTGCGATTGCCATGCCACCGCCCGGCGGTGGTCCAAGTCAACTTGTGGTCTACGCGGTGCTGGAGCCCGATGTCGAGGCAGATCCCAAACAACTGCGGCTACAGTTCTCGTCGGAGCTGAGAGCTCATCATAGCTCTCTGTTTCGCATTCACGACGTGGTGATCGCCAAGACACTGCCCCGAACGGCTTCCAACAAGGTCATGCGTCGGCAGTTGCGGGAAGACTATCAGGCACGATACGAAGGAAAATCATGACAGCTGTCAGAACTGTGGGCATCGTTGGATCCGGGACGATTGGCGCCAGTTGGGCGGCGTTCTATGCCCTTCACGGCATATCTGTTCGGGTCTACGATGCGGACGAAGCAACGGCCCAGGCTGCCACCGGCATCGCGCTCGGACACTTGCGCCGTTTGGTGGAATTGGGGCTCGCGCCGCCCGAATGCGTAGGCGCCGCAAGGATCAACCAGGTCGATTCCCTAGCCGCACTGTGCGAGGGCGTTGATTTTGTCCAGGAGTCCGTCCGTGAGACGCTCGAGGTCAAGGTGCCGTTGTTTGCCGAACTCGACCGGTTGACGCCCCCGACATGTCTGCTGGCGAGCAGTTCCTCCGGGCTGATGATGACCGATATCCAGGCCGCCATGTCGCACCCCGAGAAAGCGTTCATCGCGCACCCCTTCAATCCCCCCCACATCATCCCCCTGGTCGAGCTGGTCGGTGGGAAGAGCACCTCGTCTGACACGCTGAGCCGGGCCCGGGCATTTTTTCTCGAGCTTGGGAAGGAACCCGTCGTGCTGGAGAAGGAAGTTCCCGGACACATTGCCAATCGGCTGGCGGCAGCTCTGTGGCGCGAAGCGATTGACCTGGTCGCCCAAGGCGTGGCCTCGGTTGCGGATGTGGATGCGGCGTTGCGCGCCGGCCCTGGATTGCGCTGGGCCATCATGGGGCAGCACATGATCTATCACCTTGGTGGGGGAAGCGGGGGATACGAAGCCTTTATCGAACACATCGGCAAGGCGTTCGAGGAGTATTGGCAGACGATGCCGACCTGGACGTCCATCCCCGACGAAGCGAAGAAGGCGGTTGTCGCGGGAGTGGACGAGGCGGTCGGAGAGCGCACCCTCGCCGAGATCGCCGCAGAGCGTGACCTCAAACTCGCGGCGGTTCTAAGGGCCGGCACGGAAAGTTCTTACCATTTTGGCGAGAGTGTCG
>JAGLDW010000040.1 GCA_023145395.1 Lentisphaeria bacterium
GGGCTACGCCTACATTCGCGGCGAGTACAAACTCTCCATCGAGAGGCTGCAGAAAGCCATCGACCAGGCGAAGGAGATGGGGCTTCTCGGTGAAAACCTCTTTGAATCGGGATTCGACTTCGACCTCGAGATCAAAATTGGTGCCGGCGCCTACATTTGCGGCGAGGAGACCGCGTTGATCGAGTCCATGGAGGGGAAACGCGGGCTGCCTCGTCTGAAGCCTCCCTTCCCCGCCGAATGCGGCTATCTGGGGAAACCGACCAATGTGAACAACGTGGAGACGCTCGCCACCGTGCCGGCCATCATCCGGAACGGGGCGGACTGGTTCCGCTCCATTGGCACGGCTGGCACCCCCGGCACGAAGGTCTACACCATCCTGGGGCATGTCAAACGGCCTGGCCTCATCGAGGTGCCCGCAGGTGTCACCCTCCGTGAAATCATCACGGACTACGCGGGTGGCATGTCCACGGGCGAGTTCAAGATGGCGCATTTGGGCGGCACCGCCGGGGAGATTCTCGGCGAGGAGATGCTGGATGTGCCCATGGACTACGATTCGATGCAGAAAGTGGGCCACGTTCTCGGTTCGGGCGCGGTCCTGATCATGAATGAATCCGTGAATGTGTGCGACTATCTAGACGCTTGCCTGCGTTTTTTCAAACACGAGTCCTGCGGCAACTGCAATCCGTGTCGCAACGGTCTGCACGCCCTCTGCGAAATCAGCGCAAGGCTGAAAGCAGGCGAAGGCTATCCGGGCGACCTGAATCTCATGGAGGAGCTGGTGATGTCGCTCAAGACAACCGCCTTCTGCCCACTGGGACAATCACCGGCCGGTCCGGTGATGTCCATGATGCGGTATTTCCGCGACGAGTTGGAAGCAGCGGTCGATTCGACGCGAATCCGGCCCAAACCCGCACACAGCTACCTCGAAATGGTGGAAATGGGCGTCTAACACCCGCAAATTGCACGACGAAAACGAATCTATTGGGAGACAATGCAGATGGCAGTCACACTGACAATCGACAGACAGACGGTGAACGTTCCTGAAGGCACGACCGTGTTGGATGCAGCAAAGGAAGTGGGGATCAAGATCCCGACTTTGTGCTATTTCCCCGGCGTGGCGAGCCCAGGCTCCTGCCGGGTATGCCTGGTGGAGATCGAGGGTGCCCGCACCATGCAGCCTTCCTGCGTGACGGAAGTCCGGGACGGCATGGTCGTGCGAACCACCACCAAGACTGCTCGGGATGCCAGGCGCCTCTCCGTCGAACTCATGCTCGCCAACCATCCATGGGACTGCAACGCCTGCGTGCGCAACGGCGAATGCGAGCTGCAGACCCTGGCGCAGGACATGGGCATCACCGAGGTGCGCTTCCCCTACACGAGGGAAGAGGTGCCGATCGATAGATCCACACCCGCCCTTGTGCGCGACATGAACAAATGCATTCTCTGCCGCCGCTGCGTGGCAGTCTGCCAGGACGTGCAGGGCGTGGGCACGCTTGCTCCGCGCGCACGTGGATTCGACACGATCATCGGCACTGGATCCGGTGAGGAACTGGCCGACGCGGTCTGCGTCCAATGTGGACAATGCGCGGCAATCTGCCCCGTCGGCGCCATCTATGAGCAGGACGCTATACAGCCCGTCTGGGCCGCGCTCGACGATCCCACCAAGCATGTTGTCGTCCAGACTGCCCCTGCCATCCGCGCCGCCCTCGGCGAGTGCTTTGGCTGCGAGCCTGGAACGCTTGTCACTGGCAAGATGGTCGCCGCGCTGCGTCGTCTTGGCTTCGACAAGGTCTTCGACACGAACTTCTCTGCGGATCTGACCATCATCGAAGAGGGGCACGAACTGCTCACACGTCTCAAGAAAGCGCTGGTCGATGGGGATACGGACGTGAAACTGCCCATGTTCACCAGTTGCTCACCCGGCTGGATCAACTACATGGAGCAGTTCTACCCGCAGTTGATGGACAATATCTCGACCTGCAAATCCCCTCAGCAGATGTTCGGCGCGCTCGCGAAGACCTACTACGCGAAGAAGGCTGGCGTCGATCCCAAGGACTTGATCGTGGTTTCGATCATGCCCTGCACAGCCAAAAAATACGAGTGTGTGCGCGACGAGATGAACGACTCCGGCTACCAGGACGTCGACTACGTCCTCACCACCCGCGAGCTCGGACGCTTCATCAAGGAGGCTGGCATCGACTTCCTCAACCTGCCTGACGAAGAGCAGGACACCCCCATGGGCATGTCCTCCGGCGCTGCGGACATCTTCGCCAACACCGGTGGAGTCATGGAGGCCGCCATCCGCACAGTCTACGAGGTTGTGACCGGACGGGAACTGCCCATGGACGGTTTGCATGTCGCCCCCGTCCAAGGTCTGGAAGGCCTCAAGGAAGCCGAACTGACCTTCACCGACTGCGTGGATGATTGGAAGTTCCTCGAGGGCGTGACCGCCAAGGTCGCCGTGGCCCACGGTCTCTCGAACGCGCATAAAGCCTGCGAGCTGGTCACGACGGGTCAGGCGGAGTACCATTTCATCGAAGTCATGTGCTGTCCCGGCGGATGCATCGGTGGTGGTGGACAGCCGCGCGGAACGACGGACGAGGTCCGCAAAAAGCGCATCAGCGCCATCTACAAGGAAGACGAGGGGCGTCCCATGCGCAAGTCGCATGTGAATCCAGCCATCACTCAAATCTACGAGGAGTTCCTGATCAAGCCTCTGGGAGAAAAGTCCCACCACCTGCTGCACACCCACTACCAGGATCGGAAAGAGCAGCCCGGATCCTAGCCAGAGGGAAAAGAAACAGAATGAGTGCCGAGTCGGCTTCGCACCCCGGCTCGGCAGCTCGAAATGAGAGAGGACTCACCATGAAAAGCACGAAAACCGTTGCCGAGTTGCTGGAGAGCAAAGGGCACGACATCTACTCTGTCGGACCGGATGCCTTGGTGTTCGAGGCGATTCGGACCATGTCCGATAAAGGAGTGGGCGCCCTTCTCGTCATGGATGGCGCCAAGGCAGTGGGCGTTGTTTCCGAGCGGGACTATGCACGCAAGATGATTCTCCAGGGACGCACATCAGATAAGACGTACGTCCGGGAGATCATGACTTCCGAGGTGATTTTCTGTCAACCGGATCTGACCGTGCAGGAGTGCATGGCGCTGATGACCGAGAACCATGTGCGTCACCTGCCCGTCAAAGATGGCGACACCCTCTGCGGGGTCGTCACGATCGGAGACATGGTCAAAGCCACTATTGCCGAACAGGAGTTCGTGATCAGCCAGCTCGAAAGCTACATCTCGCAGTAGAGCCGTGCCTTGCGAACCGCGTGGAACGTGTTCCGAATAGGCTTTGAGCAGTGCACGGCTCAGCGGGAGCTTCGCCCTCCCAGGGACAGCGGCTCGGACGGGCCACGCACGCGATCAGAGCCGCGCGCAACGCAAGCGGTGGACGGCTCAGAACGCTCGTCAGGCGTGGGTGAAGAAGTGCCAGTCTCCCAGCATTTCGGGGTCACCGGGGTCGTCGACCAGCAGCTCCTGGTAGTTCTCGGCCACCTTGCGGAAGGCGGCGGCGTGCTCCTCGATGACCTCGGGGCGCCAATGCTTGAACCAGGGGATGCCGTAGACCGTGCGCCCGATCCGCTCCGAAACGGGCAGACTTCCACGTTCCTGACGAAGATCGCGGTCGCTGTTGGCGATGACAGTGGGAGCACCCTGTCCATAGATGTCGGCGGTGTGGAATAGCGGATGCAGGTGCAGCGGGCGATTGCAGCCTGGACCGCAACTCACACCCTCTGCATTGACCGCTGCGCAGAACCGGCTGATCGACAGTCCCCCAAGCTCCTCGGCCCGGTACAAGCCGTGGGCTGCATACCAGCCGCCCATTTCGCTGCCGGTCCCCTTTGCGGGTCGGTGCGCCTTCACGCCGGGAACATCCTCAAGCAGATCCCAGAAGTAGTTCATGCACTTCAGAATCTCGACATTGCGGGTGATGTACTCTCTCAGCTGCACACGCCCGACCGCCGAACTAACCTGGTGCATGCGGTACTTGTGCCCACCCATGGGGAGCCCCCGGTACGGGCGCAGCGCCTCGCTCTGGATTTCGTCGTTGAACCGCCCGTAGTGTCCCCAGGCAATGCCGTGCTCGTAGATCTCACGGTCGTTGGTGGCCAGCATGCCACCTTCCCCGATGGCCAGCGCCTTGCCGCTCATCAACGACATGCCGGCAACGTGTCCGATGGTTCCTAGTTTGCGCCCTTTGTACATGCCGCCATGCGCGTGCGAGACATCCTCGATCACTTTCACGCCACGACGCTCGGCAATCTCCATGATCGGATCCATGTCGGCGGGATGGCCGCAATAATGCACCACGACAATCGCCTTGGTCCGGTCCGTGATCCTGTGTTCGATATCTGCAGGGTCGATGCAGAGGGAGTCAGGATCGATCTCGGCGAACACCACCGTGCCACCTAGATTGAAGCAGGGCAGAGCGCTCGCCCAGTAGGTCACGCTTGGGCAGATGATCTCGTCGCCCTTGCGGACTCCGCAGCCGAACATGGCCGCCTCGAGCGCCCCTGTTCCCGTGCTGAAGGCGAGAGCGTACTCCGTTCCCTGCCAGGCAGCGTACTCCGCCTCGAAATCCTTGGTCACATCGAGCCCGGACATGGCGCCTCGGCGCAAGACGTCCAGTGCGGCTTCCTCCGCCTCCGGGGTGATGATCGGCCAGCCAAACATGTTTCCGATCGGTGTTTGAATCGCTTTGGGCCCGCCAAGAAGCGCAAGTTCCGAACTCATACCAGTTCTCCCTAAAAGTGGACTCTTCTATACAATTCCCTGAAATGGCGATCTGGCAGAAACAGATTGCCACACACAGTGGACCCTAAGCTCTCGCCTGCCGTCCGGCAAGCCACCACATCCCGGAGAATGCCGAAATCGTCAAAAACGGACATGAAAACAACCCAAGAGGCACGAGGACGTAAAGGGGGAGAGGCTTTGAGGGGGCGCACATCTCCATCCGATCCAAATCGCCTCCTCGTTCACATGTCCTCGCGAAGGAGTGCGATCAGTTCCTCGGCACTCACCGCCTTTGGCATGGCGGTGTCGGCGAGCAGGCCATCCACAAGCTTTCGCTTCTCACGATGCAAAGCGATGATGCGATCCTCAATAGTGTCCCGGGCGACAATCCGATAGATCGTCACGGGCCGCTCCTGGCCAATGCGATGCGCACGGTCGGATGCTTGATCCTCCACGGCGGGATTCCACCACGGATCCATGTGAACCACGTAGTCGGCCGCCGTCAGATTCAACCCCGTACCCCCCGCCTTGAGGCTGATGAGAAACAAGTCTCCATTCCCCTCCTGGAAGGCGGTCACGCGCGCAGCCCGGGCCTTCGCCGGTGTCGAACCATCCAAATACTGATAGGAAACGCCCTGCCGGTCCAAGACGCCCCGCAAAAGCGTGAGGTGCTTCACAAACTGGCTGAACACAAGAGCGCGGTGCCCGTTTTCCCGCAGTTCGTCGACAATCTCGAGGAAGGCGGGCATTTTGGCACTCTGCAGAGTGGTGTCGGGATTCACCAGCTGAGGGCTGCAACAGGCGAGACGGAGCTTGGTGATCTCCGCCAGGATCTGGATCTGGGTCTGCCCGGGCGTACCCTTCAATTCCGCCAGCCGCTCCAGCGAGTCGCGCCGCAGCGCCTCGTAGAAAGCGCGCGACTGCGGGGGCAGTTCGACGGAGATCTCGATCTCGGTGCGGGGTGGCAACTCGGTCAACACCTGCGCCTTCAGCCGACGGAGAATGAAGGGGCGCACAATGCGCCGCAGTCGATCAAGCGCAACACTATCTTGGTTTTTTTCGATCGGAATCGCGTAGTTGCGCCCGAATTGTTCGCGCGAACCAAGCAAACCCGGATTCAGGAATCGGAACAATGTCCA
>JAGLDW010000400.1 GCA_023145395.1 Lentisphaeria bacterium
CCAACGACGCAAGGTCGTTGGGGTCGCGAAACGGTGTCTTGCCCCCCCCCGCCAGCGACGGCACCTGTTTCCCGTGGTACATTCTGTTGCATGCTGGCGCGCGCCTGTCTATTGTGGGGCAGGTACGCATCGAGATCGACCTCAACGACAGCCTTGACAGGGAGTGAAGAAAAATGGAAAATGTGATCGGCAGCATCCTCGTCTTCATCGGAACCTACACCACCAGCGGCAGCAAGGGCGTCTATGTCTACCGCCTGGATCCGGCCAATGGAAATCTAGTGTCCACGGGGCATGTGGCAGAGGTGCAGAATCCATCCTTCGTGGCGCCGAGTCCCGATGGACGATTCCTCTACGCCGTGAGTTCCCGTGGCGGCAAGACCTATCCAAATGGGGCAATCTGCGCATTCCGCATCGACCACAAGACGGGTGTCTTGACCCCTCTCAACGCGCAGTCCTCCGTGGGCAAGGGTCCTTGTCATGTCAGCGTCACAGCCGACGGCCGTCTCGCCGCGATCGCCAACTATGGATCCGGATCGGTCGTTCTTTTCAAGATTGCCGAAGACGGAAGTCTGGATGGACCGGGCGCGATGGTCCAGCATGAGGGAAGCAGCCTCACCCGAAGGCAGAAAGGACCGCATGCCCACTCCATCACACTCGACCCCACCACTGGAGACCTCGCGGCAGCGGACCTGGGAACGGACGAAGTGCGGATGTACGATGTTGCCGACGACAAGCTCAAACTGGCGACTGATGGCATCCTGAAACTCGCCCCCGGTGCGGGACCACGCCATGTGGAGTTTCATCCCGGCGGACGCTGGCTCTACGTGATCAACGAATTGGACAGCACCATCACCTTCTTCTCGCGCCCGAAGCCAGAAGCGTCTTTCGCCTCCGTTCAGACCGTGTCCACGCTGCCTGCGGACTTCGCGGGCAACAACACCACCGCCGACATCCACCTGCACCCGAATGGGCGCGTTCTCTATGGATCGAACCGGGGTCACGACAGCATTGCATCCTTCGCCGTGGACCCGAAGAGGGGCACGCTCAAAGCAATCGGGCACACGCCCTCCGGAGGAAAGGATCCCAGAAACTTCGGCATCGCCCCCGGCGGACGCTATCTCTACGCCGCCCACCAGAGCACGGACAACATTGTGGCATTCAAGATCGACCCCGAAACCGGCGCGCTCCAGCCCACTGGCTTCGAGCTGAAGATTCCCATGCCCGTGTGCGTTCGATTCGTGCAAACACGCTGACCTCTCACCTCAGCCCAACAGCGCCGGCACGGCGAAACCAGCGAAGAATCAAGCCATGATAAAACACCTCCGCATTTGCACACTTCTAGGTCTTTTTCTTTCCCCTCTCCTCGCCCACGCCGACGACGGTGTGCCGAACTTCTGCCACTGGATGAAGAAGGGCGAGTACCGCCGCATCGTCTTTTTCGGAGGGGATACCATCGAGGCGCGGGGAATAAAGGGTGGGGCGAATGTGCGGGGCCAATGCCGGCGGGAAATACAAAAGAGCATCCCCAAAGCGAAGATGCGCTTGATCAACAGCGGGCTGCACGGCACCGGCTCCTGGCTAGGTGCGTTCCGCGCCCAAAAAGAGGTCGTGCGACACTACGTGCCCATGGGCATGGTGGTGATCGACTTCGCCTCGGACGACGTGGGCCAGCCCAAGAAGAGAGTCATTGCCGCAATGGATGGCATCGTCCGCCGTATTCGCAGGGCACACCCCACCTGCGACATCGTCTTTCTCCACACCCTGAACCGCCACACGCTGCCGGGCGCTGCGAAGGGCGAGCTGCCCGAAACCATCACCTGGCACAACGAGGTCGCCGCGCACTACGGAATCCCCGTTGTCGATGCCGCAGCCTACGTCGCCGCCAAAATGAAAGCGGGCGAAGTCGCTCTGCAAGACCTCACGGACGCCAAAGGACGCCCCAATCAGAAAGCCCACAAACTCTTCGCCCAAGCCTTCGGCGCCTTCTTCGCGGCATCCGCAGAGGCACTGCCCACCGACTGGCAGCTCAAGAAACGCACACTGCCAAAAGCCCTGTCCCCCTCCCCCATCGCCCAGGGAGAGCTGGTCCCCTATGAACAGGCCACACTGGGAGCCGGCTGGCTCGCCTGGCAGGAGAGCACCATCCCGCGCTTCTTCCACGTGGCGCAATGCACCAAGCCCGGGCCTGTCATCACGCTGCGTTTCCGAGGCGACACCGCCGGGCTGTACCACCTGACCGGGCCGGACACGGGCAACCTGCAAATCTCGGTGGACAATGGGGACTGGCGCCCGCTCGCGGCATTCGACGAAGAGGCACGGTCCGAGTACCGGGCGCAGGCATTGCTGCTCGCCGAAGGCCTTGCGCCCGACAAGGAGCACACCATTCGCGTCCGGCTCGCACTCGGCATACCCAAAGGCAGCAAGGGCACCGTCGAACGACTCGCCATGTTCCTTGTGAACGGCAAGGCCGTCTACAAGAACCCCTACCAGGGAAAGACCCCGCTCGAGCGACTCGACATGATCTACGCCACCATGCCGCCCGTCACCTACAAGGCGGTTCAAGAGCGCTGGAAGCTCATTCCCAAGACCATGGCCAAACTGCAAGCCGGCGCCGCGCTCACCATCGTGATGCTCGGCGACAGCATCATCAACGACACCGCCCACTCCCAATACCAGCACTTGCTCATGCGCCGCTATCCCAAATGCAACGTCAAGATTGTCCGCTCCGTGCGCGGCAGCACCGGCTGCTGGTGGTACAAGGACGAGAACAGGATCAAGGCGTACGTCCTCGACCACAGCCCCGACCTCGTCATGATCGGCGGCATCAGCCAGCGCAAAGACCTGGACTCGATCCGCGAGGTCATCCACCAGATGCGCGCAGCCCAGCCAGGAATGGAAGTGATGCTCACCACAGGCGCATTTGGCAGGGTCGATCCGCGCACGGACAAGAACTGGACCTACGAAGTGCCCCAAACCGGAGATGGGTACCGGACCAGGCTCCAGCAACTCGCCCGGGAGGAGAAATGTGAATTCTTCGACCTGCGTGGCGCCTGGGGACGCTACATCCGCCAGGCCAATCAGGCTCACGGTTCCTTCAAACGCGACCCCATACACGCCAACGACCGAGGCAAGCAGATCCTCGGACGCATCCTGGACCTCTACTTCGCACCCAAGTAAATTCGGATCCGAGAAAAAACGGAGTCGCACAACATGGCCGACATCGCCAGTCTCTGCGAGCAAATGGACGTGTACGGAGCGTCCGACCTCTTCATCAGCGTGGGGAAAGCGCCCACATTGCGCATTAGCGGCACGGTGGAGGAAGCGCACGGCGAGATGGTCGAGACAGCGGATGTAGAACGCTTCTTCGACGAACATCTTCCGCCGGGCATGTGGGAGCGGCTCGAACGCGAGCGAGATCTCGATCTCGGTGTCTCGCTCAGCAAGACCCAGCGCTTCCGCATGAACCTCTACTTCCAGCGGGGACGCCTCAGCATGGCGATCCGACGAGTGCCATCCGGCGCGTTGGATTTCGAGGAACTGCTCATCCCCGACATCGTGCGCGAACTTGCGGAAACACCACGCGGCCTAGTGCTGATCACCGGTTCGACCGGCAGTGGAAAATCGACCACCATGGCCGCCATGGTCCACCATATCAATGCCAATTTCCAGAAGCACATCATCACCATCGAGGACCCCATCGAGTTCTCCCACGCCGACCTAAAATCCCTCGTCTCACAACGGGAGGTGGGCAACGACACGGCCGACTTCAACTCCGCGCTCAAGCATGTCGTGCGCCAGAATCCCGACGTCATCATCCTCGGCGAGATCCGCGATTTCGAGACGATCCAGACAGCGATATCAGCCGCCATGACCGGGCACCTGGTCATCTCCACCATGCACACCATCGACGTGGCTCAAACCCTCGAACGCATCATCAACTACTTCCCCGTCGGCATTCGCGACCAGATCGCGCAGGACTTTGCCCTGGCGCTCTCGGGCATCGTCGCCCAACGCCTGCTGCCGCGTAGCGAAGGCAAAGGACGAGCACCCGTCTTCGAGATTCTCAAGGTCACGGAACTGGCCCGCAAGCTAATCGCAGACCGCGAGTTCGACGACATAACACAGGTTCTCAAGGAAGGCGCAACCGAGGGCATGACCACCTTCATGCGGAGCCTTGTCGAGCGATGCCAGAGCGGTGTCATCGACCAGGAGACCGCCGTGCGCGGAGCGAGCAATAGAGACGAGTTTGTACTGGCAATGCAAGGCATAGAAACCGGCATCGACACGCTGCGCAGCTACACCAACGAGGAGGGGCGCGGCATCAGCATGAAGAAACTGCTGCGCGACACCATCATCCACGGTGCCAGCGACCTGCTACTCACCGTGGGATCCCCACCCGTGGTGCGCCTGCACGGCCTGCTCTGCGGCTTCGACATGCCCGAACTGACGAACGCGGACACGCAGAAGCTCGTGTTCAGCCTACTCACGCCCGGGCAGCGCGCCTCCTTCGAGCGGGAAAGGGAGCTGGATTTCGCCCTCAGCATCAACGACCGAAAGGGAGAACTCAGCAAGCATCCCAACAGCCGGTTCCGCGTCAACTGCTTCTACCAGAAAGGCTGCGTGGGAAGCGCCTTCCGCATGGTTCCGCAAACCATCCCCTCCGCAGAGGAGCTACGCCTGCCCCCCATCGTGGTTCGCATGGCCAAGAAACAACAGGGCTTGATTCTGGTCACCGGTCCGACCGGACACGGAAAAACGACCACCCTCGGCTGCATCCTAAATAAGATCAACGAAGAACGGGCGGTCCATATCATCACCGTTGAAGACCCCATCGAGTTTGTCCACACCAGCAAGAGAGCCATTATCGAGCAACGTGAAGTCCACTCCGACACGCACAGTTTCAACGACGCGCTCAAATACGTCCTGCGCCAGGATCCGGATATCATACTCATTGGTGAAATGCGGGACACGGAGACGATTTCCGCCGCGCTCACCGCCGCGGAGACTGGTCACCTGGTGTTTGCCACTCTGCACACGAACGACGCTATGCAGACGGTGGACCGGATCATCGATGTCTTCCCCTCCGACCGTCAGCAGCAGGTCCGCACCCAGCTCTCCGCAGCGATCGAAGCCGTGATCTCGCAGAGGCTGCTGCCGAGAGCCGATGGCAATGGACGCATCGCCTGCTTCGAGATCATGACCGGCACTCACGCAGTCCGCTCCCTCATCCGCGACGAGCGCACACACCAACTGGCAGGCGTCATCGAAACTGCCTCCAAGGATGGCATGATCACCATGGACTGGGCGCTGAAAGATCTCTTCGACGCAGGCCTCATCGACAGAAACACCTATCTGCTAAACGCCAGAAATCCGAACAAGGATTTTTGAGGTCCATGCCACCCAACTGCGGACTCCGCAAGCCCAATGCAAAAGGCATATGACCAATGGCCCGAAAGCTCAAATGGATACACCATGCGGACATGGCGATCCAGCGACGACCAAGCATGAGACGTGAAGAATATCTGGAGTGGATGACATTCCAGGGGGGGAAGCGCATTCCCTTCACGGAGATCTTCGGCCCCCTCGTCGGTCTCAAGGAGGAATGGGAGGAACAGGGCGCCAGTCCGGAGGAACTCGACTTCTCCGCCTTCCGCTACCGCGCTCCCCTCCGCACAGGCATCGCGGTGTCTCTGGGTAGAATGCGAGACAGCGCGCCCCGGCTTGTCGAGGACACGGAGCAGAGAATCGTCCACATCGACGACCTGGGCAGGCGCATGGTGCTCATGAAGGGAATTGCCACAATCCCTCTACCTGAGAACTATCCCGTGAGGAATATGGACGACTGGCTGGCGATCAAACCCCGCTACCAGTTCTCGGAAACACGTTTTGGCGCCGACTGGGAGGAGCGGGCCCGAAAAGCCCAGCGGGAGGGACACGCCCTGCACGTGAACATCCCCGGCGGTTTTGACGAGCCGCGCCAGCTCATGGGCGAGGAAGCGCTCTGCTACGCCTACTACGAACAGCCGGAACTGATTCACGACATGCTCGACACCATGGGCGCCACGGCGACACGCTGCCTCGAACGCGTAGTGAGCGAGATCCAGGTGGACATCCTCAGCGTGCACGAGGACATGGCGGGAAAATCCGGAAGCATCATCGGACCTCGTGAAATCCTCGGTTTCATCAAGCCCTACTACCGAACCGCGTGGGACCTTCTCCAAGCACACGGCGCGCGCCTCTTCGACCAGGACAGCGATGGCGACATGAACTCGGTCATTCCCGCGTTCCTGGAATGCGGGGTCAACTGCATGCACCCTTTCGAGCCCGCTGCAGGCATGGATATCGTGCCCCTTCGCGAATGCCATGGCAAACGCCTGGCCATGGTCGGAGGACTGGACAAATTCGCCCTGCTGGCCGACGAGCGCACGATCGAAGCGGAGCTGGAACGCAAGATTCCTCCGATGGTCCGCACCCGGGGATGCATGCTCGGCATGGACCACCGAATCCCCAACGGAGTGCCTCTGCGCAACTATCGCTTCTACATGCGCAAAGCCTGGGAGATCATCGAACGAGAGGAACAGATCCTCTACGGAAGCTGATCCCCTCCATCACTCCATCACTCCACCACTCCTACTTGATGTTTTGAAAGCAATACTCTATGCATACCCCCCCCAGCGCGGAACTTGACCGACGCATTCTCGTCGGACTCGACTTGGAATGGGACACGACCATCTCCTTTCTTCCCTACGGCAAATACCGCATCAAGACACCGTTCTTCTCCCTATCCGACGGCCATAGTCTGCTCGGACAATGGGTTGGCGCCCCCATTCGCGAAATCCGCATCAGCAGACACTTGGTCTACAACCACCCATGGTATGCCGTCGTCGATGTTCTGAAGCACGAGATGGCCCACCAGTTCGCCGAGGAAGTGCTGGGCGCACGCGGGCAGCGACCACACGGAGACCTCTTCCACCAGGCCTGCCGCATTCTCGGGGCGAATCCTCGGGCAAGCGATGCCTACCCTCCCCTCGACACCCTCGTCTTTGGCGAGGACAAGCGGATCACCGACGATGATCGCATCATGCAGAAGGTGCGCAAACTGCTTGCGCTCGCGGCCAGCCCCAACCGCCACGAGGCCGAACGAGCCATGGCCAAGGCACAGCAACTCACCGCCAGGTACAATCTCGAACAGATGAAAAGCAACGAGCATCGCGACTTCCACAGCATCTGCATCGACGCCCCCGCACTGCGCCAGACCCGCGATGCATACCCCCTCGCCAACATTCTTCGTGATTTCTATTTCGTGAAATGCATCTGGATCCCCGCAGCCGTGCTCGACAGGGAGAAAATGGGGAAAATCCTCGAAATCAGCGGCACCCAGCGCAATATCCGCCTGGCACACTACGTCCATGATTTTGTGCGCACGTTCATCGACCGGGAATGGCGCGCCTACTCCAAAGGCCGCAGGCTTGGACGGGGTGGCAGACGAGACTTCGCCCTCGGAGCGCTTAGCGGTTTCCGCAACGTGCTCGAAACGCAGACGCACGATAGCCCGGAGATCGCCGCGCTGGTGAAACATGGCGATCCGGAACTGGAAGCCTACTACCACAACCGCTTCCCTCGCATACGCAGCATCGGACGAGGAGCCATGCGCGTGAACACCGGCATTCTCGAAGACGGAGAGTCGGTCGGGCGCCGGCTTGTCATCCACCCGGGCATCGAGGGCACCACCCCCAGCGCGCGCGGCAACCAACTCCTGTCCTAAGACCGCTTGCGTTGCGCGTGGCTCTGTCTGCTACCTGCCCCGCCCCCGTCGCCCTCGGTCCCGGAGGTCCCG
>JAGLDW010000401.1 GCA_023145395.1 Lentisphaeria bacterium
AAAATGTGAAGTTATTTCCGTGCGGGCCCTTCGGGTCGGCACAGATCAGCGCATGGCTGACCAAGTTTCAAAGGCTGGCCTCGTGGCCGCTAGTCCTCCACGTCGTCAGGCGTGCTGGCCTCATAGGGGTCGCCGCCATCGGTGGCGTCGAAAATGAGCGACCCCATCAGGGGAGCACCACATTCCGGGCAGGTTCCGTCGTCGTTTTCCACCTGACTCATCAGGACTCGACACTCGCAATACGGACATTTCATCGTTTCCACGTCACACCTCCTGTCACACGATCCCAAAATGGTCCCTCAAGACACTCTCCAGAGCATGCCCACCATGTGTTCTCAATGACTGCTACATGTCCACGGAGCCGGATGGACCCCGCCACGATAGCTCTTGGAACACCCATAGTCGAACTATACTTGCAGAGACATGAGAAATTCAGCGTTGTTCGCCGTTTTTTTCACTTTGCCAATGAGCAGTTCCATCGCCTCGACGGTGGGCACGCCGTTCAACACGCGTCTCAGGGTCCAGATGCGGTTCAACTCGTCCGGATGGAGAAGCAGCTCCTCGCGGCGCGTCCCGCTCTGCTCGACGTTGATGGAAGGGTAGATGCGTTTGTCAACGAGTTTCCGGTCGAGATGAAGCTCCATATTTCCAGTTCCCTTGAACTCCTCGAAGATGACCTCGTCCATGCGGCTCCCCGTATCGATGAGCGCGGTGGCCAGGATGGTCAGACTTCCCCCTTCCTCGATGTTCCGAGCCGCACCGAAAAAGCGTTTTGGTTTGTGGAGCGCATTGGCGTCGACGCCGCCGGAGAGGATGCGCCCGCTGTGTGGCTCGATGGTGTTGTAGGCGCGTGCAAGGCGGGTGATGCTGTCGAGAAGGATGACCACATGGCGTCCGTGCTCGACTTGGCGCTTGGCCTTTTCGATCACCATTTCGGCAACTTGGACGTGCCGGTCCGGGGGTTCGTCAAAGGTGGAGCTTACCACTTCGCCCTTCACCTCGCGCTTCATGTCGGTGACTTCCTCGGGACGTTCGTCGATGAGCAGGACGATCAGAGTGATATCATCGTTGTTGGCGGTGATGCTATTGGCGATTTTTTGCAGCAGGACCGTCTTTCCTGTTCGCGGCGGCGCCACGATCAGACCTCGTTGTCCACGTCCCACAGGCGTGACCAAGTCGATCACGCGCATGCTGACTTCCTCCGGCTCGCGCTCGAGGATGAGTCTCTGCGTGGGGAAATAGGGAGTCAGGTTCTCGAAGGGAACTTTCCCCTTCTTCAATTCCGGCGGTTCGTCGTTGATCGCGTCCACTCGGAGCATGGCGAAAAAGCGTTCCTTCTCGCGCGGTTGCCGGATCTGGCCTGTCACAGCGTCACCTGTGCGCAGCGAGAACCGCCGGACTTGCGAGGGGCTCATGTAGATGTCTTCGGGACAGGGGAGGTAGCACCCACCAGGACTGCGCAGGAAGCCGAAGCCGTCCGGGAGCACCTCGAGCACACCCCCGCCGAGCATGATGGCGTTGCGTTTGTATTTGACCTTGAGAATCTCGAAGAGCAGATCGTGCTGGCTCAGTGAACCGACGCCTTCGACTTCGTGTTCGATCGCCATGGCCGTAAGCTCGGACATCGCCAAGTTTTGGAGAGCGGTGAGATCGATCTCCTCTGGGGGCTCGCCATTCTCGTCAAGCTGGGGTTCCTGCGGTTCGTCTTCGGGATACCGGTTCCTGCCTCTCCGGTTCTTGCTCTTGCGGTTGCGTCCCCGCCCCCGGTCCCGGTCGTTCCTCGAGCGCTCGTCCCCCCCCCCTTGATTCCGTTGGCGGTCTCCGCCCTGGTTCTGCG
>JAGLDW010000402.1 GCA_023145395.1 Lentisphaeria bacterium
TTCCTGACCCCACTTCCATTTCCATCCGACTGCCATCGATGCCCCAACGATCGCCACTGGGTGATATCGGCGTGTGGGATCACAGGTCTGCCTCCGGCTCTTCGTTCACGATTACGCGCCAGTGTGAATCTCGATCCCCGTTGCGTTCTTTCAGCGATGGATTCAGCGGCGTGAAGGATGGGCTCCTGTGGAGCACGCACTTGTGGAGTGGTAGCGTAATCTTCTCATGTCCAAGAAAGTCGAGTATCCATCCGAGCCGCTGCAGGTAGGCCGTCGTCGATTCACGCTCGCCTGCGAGAACGAGCTGATGCGGATCCAGTGCATCTGCCAATTCCGCCAGGACCGTGGCCACCGCGTCCATCCCGCCAAGCTGCCGTTGAAAACGAATCAAATCGATCGCCGTCCACTCTGGCGTGGAAACGGGGATGTCCCCCGTCTGCGTACGGTGAGGTTGCGTAAGGGCATGATCCATGGCCGCATTCCGGAGAAACCGAATTCGGACGGCGTGTGTGTCGATGTTCCGAAGGTGATTGGCGACCGCCACCTGGGTCTCTTGGGGCCGTTGATGAGCCGCTCCGTGCCGCGCTGCTGCAGAGAGGCCGCCCACGTAGTAGGGACTGCCCAGGAACGTCATCAGGTGATCGAGGAACCACTCTGCCGGCGCAGCACCGACTGCGCCGTATTCGAGGGGAACGATTACGTAGAAGTCTCTTCGCAAGGGCAAGATTCGCCCCCGGGACGAGGCACGCTGTAGCGCCTTCTTCAGCGAGGGTTTGGAGATTGCCAGGTCCCGTAGCGCGTCGGCTCGCTCAAACGAGTACCGTCCCGCCTTTTGCAGCTGATCAATCCAAGGCTCAAGGCTCATGGCGCCTCCTTCGTACGTGTTCAAAATAGCACAAAGGGACACCAAATGTCCACTATCGCAACTTTCAACACGCAGGCCATCGCTACAATCCCCTCTTCTTGAACTCGGCCCAGGCAGTGCGGTAGTCGGCTTCGCGGTCGCAACGATCGAACGGTGGGATGTAGGTGATCAAGCATTCGACGGGACCGGGGATTGGTTCGGGATAATCGGGACATGAGCAGTCGAGTGAGCGCTTGTGTGTGGATACTCTCGGCTTTCAGATCTCGCACGTTGAGTAGGCTTTTTGCCCTCACTAGTTTGAGGATGTGATCCGAGTCTGTTTGCGTCGTCATGTGGCTAAGTATAGACAAATACGAAAAAGTCAATAAATAACCACAATGCGTCGAAAGCGAAATCCCGATGACAGATCCTAATTGCAGGGTTGGGGGGAAGTGTGA
>JAGLDW010000403.1 GCA_023145395.1 Lentisphaeria bacterium
TGGAGGGCGGTTGCCCTCAACCGCCCATGATCTCGCCTGTCGCCTACCGATAGTTCATCATGCCCGAGGTGCGGACGCTATCCCGGAGGATCCACGCGCGGACCCTCAGTTCGCCGTCCATTCCTCGCGCAGCAGAGCCAGTTCGGCCAGCAAGTCATTCGGATCCGCGTCCTTCGCCCCCACTTCAAACGTTCGGATGCAATCCGGGGCGCTCTCGTCAAGAGCGTGGATGAATCGTTGCCAGTCGGTTGTCCCAACGCCTGGCATCCAATGCTGATCCTCTCCCAGCCCATCGTTGTCCTGGATGTGGACAGCCAGCAGCTTTTTGCCGGCGAGTCTGACTTCCTCGTGCGCGCCAAATCCATTCGCGTTGCTGTGACCTGCGTCCACACAGACGCCAACGTGGGCGCCCAGGTCGCAAATGATCTCCAGAACATCCTCGATCGCTCCCCCTGGCCGGGGTGTATGGCGTTGCGGCAGGTTCTCCACAGCCAGTTGAAGCTCCAGAGCGGATGCTCTATCGGCAAGCTCCTGCAAGCTCTCTCGCGATCTGGCCATGGCGGCGGAACGATCTCCCTCGACAAATGGCGTCCTCGGGGCGTTGTGGTGGCAGATGACAACCTGGGCGCCGACGGCGGCGGCGGGAGCCAGGCAATCGATCGCCTTCGCAAGAGCAGTTCGGCGGACCGATTCATCGGGGTCGGCCAGGTACCAGCCCCCCGACGCGATATGCACCGAAGGCACCGAGATTCCCGCCTCGTCGAGGAGCCGCCGCGCCCCTTCTGCGTCCGCAGGCCAGTCTTTCTCTGGGATTGGCTGAAATCCCAGCTCGACCTGATGCCAGTTTCCCGCCACGAGTTTTGGGATAAGCTCCTCCAGAGAAATCCCCCCGAACAGACTTGCGGAAATGCCATAGGCAGTCGTCATTGAATCACGCTCCATTGTGGTGGTGGGACAGATTTTTGTGCGGTCAGTCTGTCGCCAAGTCTGCTAGGGTCTTCGCGGGCTCTGCTTCAAAGCGGGCGAGGAACGCTTCCCAGTCGGCCGCGTGTCGGTAGAGGGCGTTTGCAGCGAGTTTCTTGGTGAGAATGGCCTGCCCGTAGGCTGCTAGTTCGGGCGAGTTGAGGATTTCGTGAGCGCGGCCGACACCCACGAGTTCAAGGAGCACAGGGGGAGTGTATTGCTGAAGGACGGCAAGCCGTGACTTCTTGTCAAGCTCCGCGAGCGCCGGGTGGGCGGCGATGCGCTGCTGGAACGCGAGCAGTTGCTCGCTGGTATCGACCGAAAGGCGCCACAGAGCCCGGTTTGAACTCTCGCGCAAGGCGAGCAGGATCTGTGTTTCGGCCTCGGCGTTGCGGGTGATGATGTCCAGCAATTCGCGCACGAGGCGGAACTTGGTGGGCAGGTCATCGACCAAGTGCCGTTCGTAGTCGTCGCGGAGAAGGAAGGCCGAGAGTACTTCGGCGAGGGAGCTGGAAGTGACACCTCCTTTGTTGGCGGTGGTGTCTTTGATCTGCAGGATGTCTGTTTCCGACGCGATGACATCTCTGGCGGTGTTGTCGAAGAATACATTGGCGCCCTCGACGATGTACTCAAGCTCCTGGAAGATGCCCAGAAATTCCCGCACGTTCCCTGTGTGGATGGTGTCCTTGAATCCTCCGCAGGGAATGAATGCCCGGATTCCCGCGCGCTCGACGAGACGGCGGTTCGCGGGAGTGAAAAGAAAGGTCTTGTGGAAGAAGGCGGCATCGTCGATCTGCGTGCCGTCGGGCAGTGTGGCGGGGGCGCTCTCGCGTTTCACGAAGAAGCCCTCTGGGCCAAGTTTTGCGGTGTCGTAGTCGATGCTGGTTCGTTTTGGGGAGGAGTGGCGGTCGAAGGCCAGTCGGCGGAGTTCCTCCTTGTCGAGGCCGTCGGGGTCGAAGAGGACGCCGCCTCCATCGATGATCAGGCAGATGGCGCCGCGGTAGCACTGGATCTGGTTGGCGCCTAGATCTCCATCTGGTCCTCCCGTCATCATGAGGGGAAGATCCTCCTCGCGGGCCTTCTTGGCCTTGACAAGCACTCGGAATGTGGCCATCACTCCGGTGGTGGTCATGCCGTTGGTGACGATGTCTCCGGGAATCCGCGTGGCCAGCTCGGCCATGTCCGTGAGGATCTTCGGTTCGGCGCCTTCCACCGTGAGCTCGGTTCCCCCATCGCCCTCCAGGAGTCCGAAGACCGTGCCTTCCGATGTGAGTCCATAGGCGTCGTGGGGGATGCCGATGGATTTGCCTGTGGTGAAGGTGCGCCAGTAGGGATACCCTCGCTCGCGGGCCCGTTCTGCCACCCGGTCCATGAAACCGGCT
>JAGLDW010000404.1 GCA_023145395.1 Lentisphaeria bacterium
GCGGTTCCTTCGTCGGGGCCGAAGAAGATCATCTCCGGTTTTCCGTAGTGATCCACGATCTCGGAGGAGGGGAGAATGAGATCGAGAATCCCCTCGCTGTAGTCGAACACCGCGTTGAGTCCGTCGTAGGCGTGGTTGGGCGTGGGCACGATGACTCCCTTGGCACCGCTCTCCGCGATGTCCTTGTGCTTGAGTCTCTGCGCACGGGGGCCGAGGGCGTAGTTGAGCAGGTTGGCGTCGTCCAGCTGGTTGTCGTAGTTGGCCGCCGTGACGCGGAGAAGGCGCAGTCCGCCGCGGGCGATGTCCTCCGCGCGCATATGGGTGCCGAGCGAGTGGTGTCCAAGCACGAAGAAGATCCCGAATACGGTTTCGGGGAAGACGATGGGGTCGAGAATGGTGCTATCCAGGCGGAAGGAGTAGGAGCGTCGGTCGAGCTTGTAGAAGTTGGTCTTGAGTGTGTCGGTGATCAGGCGGCAGGCGAAGCGGAAGATGTCGAGCGCGGTTGAGTCGTCGGAGAAGCGGATCTGGAGGCCGCGGTCGAAGAGTTCGATCTGCTGGTCTTGCTCGTGGGCGTCGTAGACGGCGGCTTGTTCCGGATTGAACCTGGCATCGAACAGTTTGAAAAGCGTGCGCACGAGGTCCGGGTTCTCACGAAGGGTCTCGGTGATGACGTGACGGGTGTGCTCGTTGCGGTTCGCGCGTGCGATTCGTCTGGCCAGAGCGGCGCGAAGCCGTTCCGACTTGAGTGAGTCCATCAGTTTTCGGTCTGTCTCCTGCTCGATGTAGATGAACTGGTGGATGAAGCAGCTGGCGTTGACCGCGAACAGCATCTGCTCGAAGGTGAGTGCCTTTCCCAGATACAGATGTGCGAACGTGTGGGGGGGCAGTGCGAGCATGGCTCGAAGGTCCTTGCCGATGGCTGCGCACTGGTCTTCATCAAGTTCGCCCAGGACATAGATGGAGCAGACCGAGGCGATGGTTCCCGTGTCGGTGCGATACGGTTCGCCATAGGCACGAGTGATGCGGAGACCGAGTTCCTCAAACCGTCTGCGCATGATGGAGAGCCAGTAGCCATCGATGTTCTTGTGGAACATGATGCGGGTCTCCATCGTCGCTTCGCACGGCGATATGTGGATCCGTCGTCCCACGGATGCCTTGTGCTGTTTCAGGAAGGTTTCGTAGCGCAGGCGCGTCTCTGCGGGGACATGGAATCCATGGTTGCTCTGGACCATGGAGAAGGGCGATGCACCGGCGGCGACCTCTTCCAGCGATGGACAAGATCCCGGTTTGATGACGTAGGTGTGGTAGTGGTTGCGGTGGCAGTGGTAGTACTCCCAGTGTTTGTGCCCCACGGCCGTGCCGGCGGCTTGGTCCGTACGCTCGCGCGCTTCGTCGGATGCCAGCAGAATCTGGATGCCGTCCACAACGCCGCTGAGGAGAGGAGCTTCCTGGCTGTTGAGCAGATAGCGGCCATTTGGCCCCGGTCTGATGTTTGTGGCAAGCACGCGCAGGACACTTTTCAGCGTGTCCGCATCGATGTTCTGGAAGCAGTATTCGGGCAGGCCAAGTTCCCCCAGGAGGATTTGCGCGGCTGCATTGACGCTGTGGGCCGTGAGCATTCCCTCCTCGGCGATCTCAATGACACTCTCGTAGAGAAGATTGGTGTCGAGGCCCATCTTGCCGGCTCTTTCCCCGATCGAGATGCTGCGTTCGAAAGTCACGCTGTCTGTATTCATGCCCGTTCTCCCACTCGTTTTGGTGGTTTGTCGCTATTCCGTCACCGTTCCGTCACCCTATTCGGGTCTCATCATGCGAATGCCATCGGAGTCTCTGCGCAACTGGTCGGTCAGTTTCATGAGGGCGAGGGTTTCGTCCGGGGGCACGGCAACTGGGGAGTCGGTGCGGATTGCCTGCGCCAAGTTCTCGAACACGTCCACTTGGTAGGAAGGATCGACGGAGATGGTTTTCTCGATGTAGTCGATCTGGTCGGATGGGTATTTGCGGTTCTCGCTCCCGAGGCGTGTGTCGAGCCCCTTCTCTGGAAGCGATTCTGGGTCGAAATACCGAAGTTTTATTTCCCGGGCGCTGCAGGTGATGCCTCCGCATGTCCCCCAGACGATGAACTCGAAGGGGTTGATCGTGGATGCCTGATTGATGGTGCATTCGCCCAGTCGGCCGCTGTTGGTCTCGAGAATAATTTTCACCGTGTCGTCGGCGTCCCCGAGCGAAGCGACGATCTGGAGATTGCAGAAGACGCGTTTGACATCATAGCCCACGAGCTGGAGAACCTGGTCGAGGAAGTGCGCTCCGTAGTTGTTGAGCATGCCGCCGCCATACTTCTGCAATGCCTGCCAGTCGTTGCGGCGAGCATAGTTGAAGGAGGCGCGATGCACCCAGGTGACATCCCCGATGACGCCGCTGTCGATCAATGCCTTCAGATGCTGAAAATAGGCGTTGTGACGGTGGGGTTGGTACACGGTGAGCACCACGCCTGCTGCTTGCGCCGCCTTGGCGATGCGCATGCCCTCCTCATGGGATGGAGCCATGGGCTTCTCCATGAGGATGTGAAGACCTTTGGCGCAAGCGGCGAGCGCCATGTCCAAGTGCAGATGGGTGGGGGTGGCGATCACCACAGCGTCAAGATCCGAACCCGCCAGCATGGCCTCGAAGGTGGCGAATGCCTGGCAACCGTGCGTCTGCTCTGCCTCCTCGAGACGTGCAGGATCGGGATCCGCAACGGCCGCAAGCTCAAAGCTCGAATGCTCCGCTAATTTCCTGCAGTGGAAATTCCAGCCGATTCGCCCTAGGCCCGCAACGCCAACTCGTATCTGCTTGTCGTCCATTGTCGTCCGCTCCCGTGCCACTGTTCGAGGTTCCCGCCGGACACCACGCGCCCGTGCCCGCCACCTTAGCAACCGGCCGGTTGGTTTTCAAAAGCACAACGCCTTTTTTTGGCCCGTCTTTTCTGGTTGCCCGGCCAAGCGCGGTGCACTATACTTGTCGCATTCTCTTTTTTCGTATTTTCGAGGTGTTGTTCATGCTTCAAAACCCGTTTCGTCCAGTGTGCGTTCTTGTTGTACTGGCATCTGGTCTTGCATGCTGGTGCCAAGATACCCCCGCAGAGGGAAAAGTGGAAGGGGGAGGCGAACCTGTGGATCAGCTAGTTCGGGCGCGGGGGGTGGAGGAGGCCTACCAGGAGGCGGTGAAGAACCGCGATCTGCTCCGTCGGCTGATTCTGCGGGCGGAGAAGGAGCTTGAGAAGGCTGGGAACACGAAGGAACTCGCGGAGCTTCGCGCGCAGCTGGTGCGTGGGCGGAAGCAATACGCGGATTTGAAGGACGCGCTGGACCTTGTCTTTGGACTTGGCGAGAGGCGCGACTACGAGTACGATCCCGTGAAATCGACGATCTACTTGCGTGTGGGAACGATTGCGGAGGTCTTCACGAACGCACTTCGCTCGCGCGATGTGCTGGCTATGCGACTTGCTGGACTCCAGGCGCGCTTGGAGAGCGAGAAGGACGCGACGGTGCGTGTGGAGATGCAGAGAGCGGTGGAGAGTGTCGCTACGCGGCATGACGCCTATGTGCGGGCGCTCGGAATGATCTATGGACTCCGCACAGGACGGGACTATGTCTACAATTCGAGAGACGCGACGATCTACATTAAAATGAGCAAAACTGAGCTGGAGGCCATTCGGTCCCAGCGCAAGAAGCTTCGCATGCGGCAGGAGGGCGAAAAAGCCTCCGGAGGCGCCGCGGTTTCAGACAGGAGTCTTCCATGAGCGAGCCAATTGTTGTTGAACTGCCCAGGCTGTACGAGAACATGGACGAGGCCACCGTCGG
>JAGLDW010000405.1 GCA_023145395.1 Lentisphaeria bacterium
ACGGTGGCGGAGTTCGAGGCGCCCTGCGATGGCGAGGTGCTTGCGATCTTCGCGGTGGAGAAAAGCACCATACCGATTGGCTATGCGCTCTGCGCCATCGGCGAGGAGGGGGCGCAGGCTCCGGATGTGAAGGCGGAGAACGAGGCGAAGCTTGCCGCCCACGCCGCCGCCGCCGCCGGTGCCATCGATGTGAGCCTCCTCACGGCACCCAAACCGGAGGAACCTGCCGCCAAACCCAAGTTCCGAGCCGCCCCCGCCGCGCGCAATATGGCGAAGAAGTACAAAATCGATTTGGCCGATGTGGCCACTTTCTGCGGCAAGGATGTGATTCATCGCAATGATGTGGAGGAGTTCCTGGCGCGCGGGACCGAAGCGCCTGAATCCGTGGCGGAGACGACCGTGTGTGTCGCAGTCGGCAGTGCGGACTTGGCAGATCGCGTGGCGTTGGTCACAGGTGGCAGCGGGGGCATTGGCGCCGCGATTGCGTCCAACCTGGCCGTGGCTGGTGCGACCGTGATAGTGCACTGCAACGCAAACATGCAGAGCGCCGAAACCGTGGCAACGGCCATTCGGGCCGCCGGTGGCAAGGCGCAGGTTGCACAGGCGGATCTTACGGATCCAGATCAGTGCAGGCGACTCGTCGAGGGGATTGTCTCCGAGCATGGTCAACTCGACATCCTGATCAACAACGCGGGCATATTGGCCGACAGTGTGGTTTCGTTTATGAGCGATGCCCAATGGGAAAAAGTGCTTGCGGTCAATCTGAGTGCGCCCTTCTACCTCACGCGCGCTGTGGCCATGGAGATGGCTCGTCGCCGTTGGGGGCGGATCATCAACATCGCCTCCGATGCGGGTCGGCTTGGTTCGGCAAACCGTGCGAACTACGCAGCCGCAAAGGAGGGCCTGGTGGGGTTCACGCGGTCTGTGGCCCGCGAGATGGCGGGCATGGGCGTGCGCGTCAATGCGATCAGTCCCGGATTTGTGGAGACCGCGATGACGGCGGAGATCAAGGATGTCAAGCGGAAAGAACTCCTGCGGGCGATCCCCGTGCGTCGCTTCGGGCGCCCGGAGGACGTGGCCGAGTTGGCGCTGTTCCTCGCATCGGACCGCGCGGACTACATCACCGGGCAGGTCATTTCCGTGGACGGTGGCCTTTTCATGGGCTGATTTGCCGCATTTTCTTGTTTGACCGAGAATCGCCCAGCTTAGGAGGCGGCATGCGCGGGCACCGCTGGACAACCCCCTATCTCTTTGTTCTTCCGGCATTGCTTGTGTACGGACTGTTCGTGCTGGCGCCTATCGGCGACTCCTTCCGGCTGAGCTTTCTGCAATGGCCCTCGCCGTCCTCGGCGCCTGTCTGGTGCGGACTCCGCAACTTTGCCGAACTGACGCATGACCATGTGTTTCGGCTGGCGTTGTGGCACAATGCTCTGCTACTCATTCTCTCCCTGGTCATCCAGCTTCCGGTTGCCTTGCTTCTGGCCGTTCTGCTGAGCTATCCCATGCGAGCCCGAGGCCTGTTCCGGACGGCCTTTTTCGCCCCGATGGTGATGCCGACGGCGGCGATCGCGGTTCTCTGGCAGTTCGTGTATGCTCCGGAAGAGGGGCTGCTGAGCCGCTTCATACAGGTGCTCGATCCTAGTTTTGCGTATCCTTGGCTCGCGGTTCCCTCCGCTGCGCTACCATGCGTCTTTGTGGTGATCTGCTGGCGCTACACCGGCTTTCACATGGTGCTGTTCATGGCGGGAATCAGCGCAATTCCCGAGCCGTTGTACGAGGCGGCGCGCCTGGATGGCGCGAGCGAGTTTCAGCTTGTCCGCCATGTGACACTGCCCATGTTGCGCCCTGTTCTCGCGGTGTCGGCCACGCTGTCGGTGATCGGGTCGCTCAAATACTTCGACCTAGTCTATCTGATGGCGGGCGGAGTGCCCGAGGAATCGCGCGAGTTGATGGCGACCTACATCTACAGGCTTGCTTTCGAGGAGAATCAGGGGCGGTACGGCTACGGGTCGGCGGCAGCCGTCGCGCTGTTCGTGATCGCACTTGTGGTGATCATCCCGCTACAGGCACGGCGGGCGCGGGGGGAGGGCGCAAGACCATGAAGATGTTTCGCTCCATTCTGCGGCACGCGATTCTGCTGGGTTTCTTGCTGCTATCGGCGTATCCCCTGCTGTGGATGGCACTTGCATCCGTGCGCACCGAAGGGGACGCCCGGCGCTATCCCTTCTCGCCACCCCGCGAGTGGACGGCGGAGAATCTGCGCGTGGTGGCGGAGTCGGGGAGCTTTGGCCAGGCGTATGTGAACAGCGTGGTGGTGTGTGTGGCGGGTGTTTTCGGCGCAGTTGCACTGTCCTCCTGCGCGGCGTTTGCGTTTGCGCGTCTGCGGTTTCGGGGACAGCGAGCACTATTTCTGCTATTCCTCTTGGGGATGATGGTGCCGGTGCATGTGACGCTGATTCCTCTGAACCGTCTGATGGGCACGGGAGGACTCGGGCTGAAGGGCACGCTGTGGGCGCTGATCGGCCCGTACATCGGCTTTGCGCTGCCGTTGAGCATACTCATCCTGCGTGGTGCGTTTGCGCGGATCCCCGAGGAGCTTGTGGATGCCGCACGGATCGATGGGTGCTCTACCTGGGGCGTGTTCACACGAGTGGCGCTTCCCCTGGTGCGCTCCGCGATCGCGACGGTCGTAATCTTCAACTTTCTGACCATGTGGAACGAGTTCGCCTTCGCTCTGACACTGCTCGACCCGGCACGGCCCACCCTGCCGCTGGCCATCACGCAGTTCAGTGGCGAGCATGGCATCAGACTAACGCAGACCTGCGCGGCGTTGACCGTTGTAGTGCTGCCTCTGCTTGTCGTCTATTGTCTTGCCCAGAAACATATTATTCGCGGACTGACAGCCGGCGCCGTCAAGGGATGATGCCAAGAACGAGAGGAAACACGAATTCATGAAACCGCTCAAAGTTGCGCTTTTTGGCTGCGGGTCGATGATTGCCATGTTCATGGTGGTTGTCGTGGCGGGACTGATCTGGCTCGGGTCCGGACCGCAGGGAGGTGTGATGCTGCCAAATGAGATGGAAGAGTACGCAACTGCGTACCTTGCCGAACACAAAATCCTGCATGAGGACGAAGAGCTTCTTGCGTATTATGATGCCACTATGAGCCTTGATGGCACCGAAGCTGCCATTGTGACCACCAAGCGCTTCGTGTATCACAAGAATGGGAAGAATGATGTGCTGTCTCTCAAGGAGATCGAGGACGTTCAACACCGTCAGGAAGGAATCATCGGGGATGTGTTCGAGATCATGTCCTCCTCTGGCAAGATGCTAAAGGTCGAAGTCGCTCCTTTCAACGGCGGGGAGACGTTCAAGACCGTTCTGACGAAGGCCTGGCAGACAGCGAAGAAGTAGGCGTGTCGAACGCCCTCGGTCCCGGAGGTCCCGAGCCACTGGCTGGA
>JAGLDW010000406.1 GCA_023145395.1 Lentisphaeria bacterium
ACTGCCCATGGTGGTGCGGGACGTCCCGGACCGCGAGCTTGCTGGAAGCGCCCTCGGTCCCGGAGGTCCCGAGCCACTGGCGAGTTGTGCTCTCCTTGGAGTCAGGATGAGCGCGTTCGCAAGCGCAGGCGTTCTGGCTTGCCGATGGCCGCGTACACGGCTTGCGCCCAGTTGCGCAGAGCGGAAGGCGTCTTGCTCAGGGCGATGGGTGTGGGAGCAGCCAAAGCAAAGGCAGTTCGAAGCGCTCCCGCTCTGAGGATGCCCGGGTGGAAGCACTCCCCCTGCCAGTCCAGTTCGGTGTCTCGGGTGCCTTCGAGACATAGGTCGGCCGAGGCGATTCGCCCCATGAATGGCAGCGCGAGCAGCGCAAGCCGTGCGTTGATGCCTTCCGCGCATAGGCTGATGGGACCATTCCCGGATTGCCGCAGGAGCGCGGTGACGGTGAGAATGTCTTGGATGCGCAGTGCCAGAAGGCTGGAGTTGAAGGCGTATCCATTCGGGATCTTGTCCAACGTCGCAGTGCGTTCCGGCATCCATTCCCCGTCCCCTTGACCGAGCAGATCGGGCAGCATGAGACGCTGGCCTTGCGCGAGCAGTCTGGCGAGGCGGGGTCCAGGAACTCCCTTTTCGTCGAAGAGACTGTTCTTTCCATGCGCGCCGAGGACGAGGGTGGTGCCACGGGCTGAGATCTTGTCTGGGACGACTTCATAGGCGGGGATGAGATCTCCAAGACCACGTCTGGAGACAAGTCGTCCAGAAAATGTGCAATTCCCGATTTGCCGTGTGGTATAGGTCACACGGACTGCCACATCGGGGGGCGAGGGATCCACGCCAATGATTTCCGCGTAGATTTCCGCATAGTGTTTTCTGAAGCGATTGAGGGCGGCTTTGTTTTGGGGTAGTTCGTCGAAGTGCGCGGTTTCCTGTCGACAGAGAGTGGCGAGTGTGCGTTTCGTGGCTTTTGCGTCGGGCGAACCACCATTGCGGGCAAAACGCATGCGCTGGCAGTCCGGGGGCGTCAGCTTGGGTTCCTCGATTCGATCGGATGTGTCCGGTTGGTCCATAAGCCAGCGCACGAGCCAGGCGGAGACGTGTTCGCGGGTGCGCTTGTTGTAGTTGTGCTTGTCCCTGAAATGCACGCCTCCCACGCAGTCCTCCGCACCGTGCAGCGCGTAGATGGCTTTGAGTGCGGGCACTTCATAGGCGGGGTTGAGATTGGTCCAGTCGTCCGTGACCGAGGTCACGAAGCAGGGTCGCGGGGCGATGGAGGAAAGCATGTCGAAGGTGGTGAGGTCGCCAAGGCGCAGAAGAGGCGCCTCCTCGCAGGCGCAACCGCCCTGGAAGTGGCAGGATAGCATGCACACGGGCGCGATGACCTTCACGCGTTCGTCGAGCAGGGCGAGGTTCCAGGTTTGGGAACCTCCTCCCGACGCCCCCGTGCAGCCGATGCGTGTGGCATCGACGTCGGAGCGGCTTTCGAGGAAGTCGATGGCCCGGATGCTGTTCCAGGTTTGCAGGCCAAAGGGGGTGATCCCGTACAGGGCTCCATGGCGCTGAAGCTCTTGCGACCAGCGGTGCTGAACCTGCCCGCTGTCGTTGTAGCCAATCATGTCGTAGCTGAACACCACAAATCCGAGCTTGGCCAGAGCGAGGCAACGCAGCGGGATCGAGCCTGTGTCATCGTGGTGCAGGCGTCCTTTGGGCCAGTGCCCGTGGGGACAGAGGATGGCGGGCGCGGGCTCACTCTGCGTGACGGACGTGTACAGGCTGCCGGTGACGATAAAGCCTGGGCGGCTCTCAAAACGAACTTTCGAGATGCGGCATCCCTCGTGCTCGAACGCATCCCACACCGTGGTGTTCAGATCGGGACGTTGGGGTTCGGGCAGTAAGCCGCAGGCCGTGCGCATGCGTCGGATCACCCAGTCTCGCCTGTCTGCCCATTCTTCAAGGGTTTGCGGCACACAGGCCTGATGCGCGTACTCGTTGTAGCGCAGGTCCGTCAGGCGCCGGTCCAGGAAGTGGGTGGTTTCTTTCAGGACACGAAAAGGGGCCACGCCCATGGTTCAATCTCCCAGTTCTCGCGGTGAAACACGAGCATGCCTCCCCGCCATTGGACAGTCATTGTGAGAGAGGCACACGATACCCGTACAGTACCCCGTTCTCGCGAAGAATCGAAGGGGTTCGGTTTTGCCCATTTGCGCCATGGTCCGGCCGCCACTGGGCTTGCCCCGGTGGAGCCACGATTCGGAGTCTCCTCCTGCGCCATGGTCCG
>JAGLDW010000407.1 GCA_023145395.1 Lentisphaeria bacterium
GTCGTCTCCGGTGTGGAACGAAAGCGGCCCCCTTACCTCCGCACCGCATTCGTGCCGAGCCAGAAGCGTAGTGTCAGCCAAGAGTTTGACGCTCCAGGCTCCGTCGATTCGTTCCGTCTGCGTGGCTAGCGTCATGTCATGCTCTCCCCTGTCGATGTTCAGTTTGTTTCGCGGTCTGGAATCCCCAAAAAGGTGGCAAGAGCAAACTAGGTAAATGTGGAACTACAAGCTCCTTTTCGCCAGTGCGATGGGCGTTCTGTTTCAGGCGGCGAGGATTTGTGGTTCCGGCCTGCGCCTCACGGCAGTTTTTCATGGCAATCGAGAGTGCATGATAGACGCGGTATGGCGCATTCAAGAACGGGCTCTATGTTGATGTCGTCGCTTTGCTAGCAACCACGGTCCGGGAGTCAGATTCCATGATCATCGACATTCATACTCATGTTCCTGCGAAGTCGCAGTGGGAGAAGCTGTTGACCCAGTCGCGGGACAACGGCGTGTTGTTCACTGTCGTGTCTTCGCTTCACGTTCCCACCTGGGCTCGCTATCCCACGCCGGAGCAGGTTCGCGCCGCGAACGAGGAGGCCCGCGACTTTGTGGAATTCGCGAATGGTATGGCGCTCTGGTTCGCCTATCTCAATCCCCAGAACGAGAATTGGCCCGAGGAGCTTGAGCGATGCGTGTCGGAGGGTGCCTCGGGCATCAAGCTGTGGGTCAGCATCAAGCGCGAGGAGGATGGCTCGCTGGACAATGTACGTCGGCTGCTCAAGCACGCGGGGGGCGCAGGACTGCCTGTGCTTCTGCATGCGTGGAACCGCACCGACGAGAATCTTCCGGGCGAGCTGGATTTTGCGGAGTTCGCAACACTGGCACGCGAGTTCCCCCAGACGACGATGATCGGTGCTCACGGCGGCACGAACTGGCGGCATTCGAGCGGCTTGTTCACGGATTTGCCCAATGCCCGCGTGGACGTGTGCGGCGGCTACCCCGAGGCGGGTCAAACGGAGGCGTTGGTCGCCGAACTGGGTGCCGATCGTGTGCTCTATGGCAGTGATGCCCTCGGGCGGAGCATCCCCTCGCAAGTGGCGAAAGTGGCACTGGCCGAACTGTCCGACGAGGTCAAGGCGCGCATTTTCTGGAGCAATGCCGCGAAGTTGCTGAATATCACCGACGAGATGATCGCGCGGGCTCGTGCGACGTCTGCGCTTCTGCCACCCACCGATCCACTGCCGGTCCCGGATTTCAGCGAGGACCACTTTTGTTTCTGTGGGCGCCTGCCCATGCTGGGCGCTCTTGGCGTCGAGGCCGAGGCGCTGGACAAGATGCTCGGTGCGGCGGAAATCGACACTGCCTATGCGGCGGATGCGCGAGGGATGTTCGAGCTGGATATTTTGGCGGCGAACCAGGCCTATATCGAGGCGGTGGCGCGCTGTGAGCGCATCACGCCGCTGGCGACTCTCATGCCCTACGCCCCCAACTGGCCCGTCCAGCTTGCGGAAGCGCGCCGTCTGGGCTTCGATGGGGGCATTGTTCACCCCTACCTGCACAGTTGGCGGCTCGACGATGCGGAGTTCGCACCCTTTTTCGCCGCCTGCGCGGAGGCTGGTTTCCCGCTTTGGATCAACTGCAGCGTGGCGGACTACCGGTTGCGTCACCGCGGATTGGCCTGCCGTCCAGTACTTCACGGCGAGGTGGTCGCGTTCTGTCGGCAGGCGCCTCGGAACGCCTATGTCTTCCAGGCGCTCAAGGCACCCGACATCACGGCTGCGCTAGAGGCCTGTCCCGAGCGCGAGGACCTGCGTTTCGACATGGCGCTGCTCAGCGACGCGACCGCTGCCCTGCCCCCGTTCCTCGTGGCGCACGGTACGGGCGCACTCGTGCACGGCTCGGAGTTTCCCTTCCGCCCGCTTGGATCCGTGCGCTGGACGACGGAGTACCTCTGTGGACTCCGCAGTGGTGATTCACTTGACGGCGCGCCTTGCACTTTGTGCGACTCCTAGGCATGGTCTTTCCTGGGCGTCGCTGGTGAGACCGACAGAAAAATCGGCGACCGTTGGTACGTTGCGTGTTCTACGCAGGGAATGCACACATGGGAATGTCCAGCGGGAAACTTCTTGAAGAAGTTCTGGCGATCCTCGATCGAGGGAATCCGCCAGACTATTACGCATTGGCTGGATCGGAACCGCTGACACGCAACGCGAAACGGCTTGGGAAGGCCGTGCAGAAGCGCATCTTGGCTTTGCGCCCTCTGGAGCAAATCAAAGGCGGCGAAGAGCGCAAAGCGGTCACCAGGGCGCTGAACGCCTTGGGCAAGGCCAAGCACGTCTTTGGAGACAGAGCCGAGAAGAGCGAATACGACCAGAGAGTTCGACGCCGCCTCGGCCTTCCCCCGGAAGAGACGCCATTGGTGCCGCTGCGTGCGAAGATTATCAGTCGATCTGATCCTCCTCCCGAACCCACGTCTCAAGACGATTCCGAGCCCGAGACGAGACGACTCCCTCCACCGCTGCCCGCCACGAAGGGGGGTCTGGCTCTGCAAGATGAGCCGGTAAAGCTCGTCAAACCTCCGCTCGCCACGCCCGAAAAGAAGGGGGCTAGCGACACTTGGCAAATCGCCACCGGTGCGATTGCCAAATGGCTCGTCTTCACTGTGATTGGAATCCTCTGTGCCGTATTCCTCTATGCCTACCTCATTGATGATGACATCCCTGTGCCGAAGAGTGAGGCGGACAGCTGGGCGGTGTCGCAGGAAGATCGCCAGGAAGCGAAAACCGTCGTTCCGGAAGGCGCTTTGCCTGCTGACTTCCTGGCTCCAGCCGGTCCCGGTGCCTGGCATCTTGTCTATCTACAGTCCGAGAAGCCCAAAGGGAGCACAGGATATGCTGCGCGTATTTTCCATGGATTGCTAGAATGGAAAAAGGAGGGGAAGAGTCTCATCGCGCCTGCGGGGACTCCTGGCTCCCTGGCCACCGAGTTGGCCGGTGACTGTGAGGTTGGCTGGAATGAGTCCGGGATCTTGAAAATCGTCGTCGGTGCGAGAACGCTCGAGGGTCGCTGGGACGAGAGTGCACGGTTTGTCTTTGGCACGGACGGTCCATTCACGGCCAGTTGCGCCTGGTATGCCGAGAGGATTGGTGACGACAATACTGCGGTCAAGGAGAGACGCAGGAGGATCGGGGCACTGTTCAACCCGGATTGTATCTCGCATTTCTACAGGAATCTCGACAAGGAGTTCGGCACAACTGTTCGCATGGGTCGCGGTAGGTCGCGCCGCAGGATCTTGACCGGCGATTGGGGGAGAGTGTGGGAGGCGTTTGTCGAGGATGTATGCCCGTGGCCCACAAGTCGGGAGGGCGGTAGCTATGTCGTGCAGGAGACCTATTGCGGAGAGGGGCTGGGAACTGACAGGCGCAGTGTGCTGAAGCTACAGCCCAAGGGCATAGTCGATGTGATTGAGAATGGGCGCCGCGTTTCGACAAGTGCAGCGTGGCGATGGAGTCGAAGGGGGCTTTTTTCCACCTCTGGGCCGGATGAAGCTCCTTTGTTTCCCTTTGGAGGCGTCGCCGGGGTACTCGGCGTGATGTTCACTGATGCAGGCGGCAAAAGGGTGGACACAGGGCGTCCCGCTTGGTGTCTGTCTGTTCATCCAGCGCGCAAGATCAGAATTGGTCGCCGGCGTACCGTGGGGGCGGATCCTGAGTCCGTGAAGGTGGTGGCTGCGCTTGCCGCTCTGCGGCTGGACAAGGTGCCAGCGAAAACTCTGGATGGCGCCATGTGGGTGAAGCTGATCGTCGCCAACGTGCTTCCCGACAACCGGGCGTTCAGCAACGCGGCTTGGGCCGCGCTCGCAGCGGATCCCCCCCTGCGGCGGTTGTTCCGTCTGACGACCATGTCTTTGGGCGCCCATTCGCAGGAATATCGAAGATGGTTCATGGGCAGGCTTGTTACGGACAAGACGCTCAGCCGTCAACGTGTGCGCGCCTTCTTCGCGGGATGTGCTTGTCTAGAGTCCGATCCAGAGATTCGGGCGCTGTCCAGGCAGGCCTTCAGAAAACTGGATGTCAAGGGTGCCGAGAAGAGAATAGAGAGCTTTTCGGTGCCTCTCGCCCAGCCTGGGGAGGTTCTGCACGAGCGATATTTGAGCATATTTGGAGCACCCTCCCGCACCGTGCGCAAAGGGGATCTGGCCAAGGAGGCGCTCTTGCTAGCAGAACTCATCATGGCGACTCCCGCACAGTATCCGGATGCCGGGCGCGTGTTCAACGAGATCCTGAAAGCCTTCGATCAGGAATCTCGGAACAGAGCTCTTGGTCGATTGATGGCGGAACGCAATTCCGCAGCTACCCGCGGCAGCCGCGACGACCAGCTCAGACTCCTGCGTGTCGCCACCTGCATGGGGCCGAACTCTCTCGACACCCGCGTTCTGAATCACGCTCTGGGTTCCCAGGACGACGAACTGTACGACATCGCCTTCAAACTGCTTGTGGATGTAGGCAAGATAGACGGCAATCGCACTGCACACCTCGTCAAGGCGCTGATGTTGTTCGACCCTGAGAAGCAGGAGGACGCTGTGGCCGCTTTGCGCCGCACGGGATCTCGGGCGGGAACAGCCGCCGCGCTCGCTCTCTACAATCTCGGTAGTGGTTGCGAGGATGACGGACTCGCCTGGAATGCAGAGCAGGCGATTCTGCAAATCAAGAAGAACAATCCCATCTGGAAGCGGAAAATCGAGCAGATGTACGCGAATCGAAAAAAAGGCGCGCAGTGACCCCACCCGCTCGGCTCCATATCGCATATTCCTGTTCGCGCGATGAAAAAACTGCTGTCTCCCTTGCTCTCTTGCACGCCTCGCTCGCTTGGCGAGTCCGTCCGTTTGCGCAGCACTGTCGGTCAGGTACTGTATAGGCATTCGCAGTTGTTTATGGACCCGCAGTTTTCCGGAGGAGTATGTACATGGCGGTTTGCACAGGTACAGGTGCGGTGGTGGGCATCGATCTAGGTACGACGTTCTCCTCTGTGGCCCGCATGGACGAGTTCGGTCGTGTGGATGTGATCCGCAATATTGATGGGCATACCGTCACGTG
>JAGLDW010000408.1 GCA_023145395.1 Lentisphaeria bacterium
CGATTTGGGCGGTGGCACGTTTGACGCCACGCTCATGCGCGCCCGCGGAGACAACGAGTTCGAAACCATCGGCACCGATGGCGAAGTGGTTCTCGGCGGACGGGATTGGGATGAGCGTTTGCTGGACTATGTGGTGGAGGAGTTCAAGCGGGAGGCCGGCGTGGATCCCACAGAGGACCCCGCCGTGTACCAGGAACTGGTGCAGCGGGTGGAGGAGTGCAAGCGCACTCTCTCGAAACGGGCTAGCGCCGCCGTTGCGGTGGCCTATGGTGGGCACCGTTTGCGTGTCCCCGTGTCGCGGGAGAAATTCGAGGAATTGACCACGGACCTTCTCGCCCGCACGCAATCCACTCTCGAACTGATCATCGACGAAGCTCAGATGGAGTGGAGCCAGATCTCTCGCGTGTTGCTGGTCGGCGGGTCGAGTCACATGCCCATGGTCCAGAAAATGCTGAAGCGTGTGACGGGAATGGATCCTGAGGCCAAGGGTGAGTTTGAATTGGCCGTTGCCCGAGGTGCCGCTGTGCAGGCGGCGATCATGCAGTCCGCATCAGGATCCGGCGCTGCCGTTCCAGTGCCCAAAATCGTGGTGAGGGACGTGAACTCGCACAGTCTGGGAGTGGAGGTTGTGGACGATGCCGGCGCTCCCGCCAACTTCCCTGTCATCCCAAAGAACAGCCCGATCCCATGCAGCGTTTCGCAGCAGTTCGAGACGGTGGGGATCTCGGGTCCAAACTCCAAGATATCGATCACGGTTCTCGAAGGGGAGGCATCCGATCCAAGCGCGTGCATTCATGTGGGTCGATGTGTGATCACAGATCTCCCTCCGGGGTTGCCAGCGGGTTCGCCTGTGAAAGTCACTTTCTCCTACTCTGAGGACGGGCGCGTGGAGGTGGAGGCGGAAGCTGTGGCCGTTGGGCTCAAGGCCCACGCCGAGATCCAGCGCCAGAACCCCCTCCATCCCGAGCAGCTGGAGCAGGAAGTGAAGGTCATGACCAAACTGAGCGTGCTCTAGCCTGAAAACGCGCTCTACTTCCGGCAGCGGCGACTCCGTGGCGCATTCTCTGGAGCATCGCTGCAAAGTTCCACAAAGAAATCGGCGATGCGTTGGACAGGCGTTGGTCCGAGCACGAGATAGCGATGATTTCCCTCTGCGCATGCCTCGAAGTTGGTGTGTCCGTTCTCCTGCACCACCACGCGTCCCGGCTCCGACAGTGCGAACCAGCCCGCCTCCGGCTGCACAGCGTGGAGTGCGCTCGTGAGATCGTATGTGGGCCGGTCGTAGGGCATGTCCATGTACTTGCAGTAGCCCACTGCGATGGGATGTCGCGGTGCCCACTTGTAGTCCTGCAGAATGCTCGCAGCGGGGTAGAGAATGGCCCGTCCGACCTCCCAGCCGCTGAACACCATGGGCACTGGACAGTTTTCGAACGCGAATCGGGCGGAGGGGATATCCGTCACCACGTTGTACTCTGTATTGTCCCTCTGCCGACCTGTCACAGCTGGGTCGAAATTGCCTGCCATGAGGGACACAAAACGCACTTTGCGAGCCACGAGATCCATGCCGCTCAGCGGCGAGATGTCGTCTGCAGAGGAGGCTAGGAGCTCCACGAGCGCGGTCGAGAAGCCCACCGACACGTAGACCACGGATGTGTCGGGTGCGCCCGCAAGCGCTGCCCGCAGGATGTGCGTGCTCGACGGCCACTCTCGCGCCTCCGGGTTGTAGGGCAGCAGTTCCGCCTGTTCCCGAACTACCTCGCCCACATATCGTCCTTCCTGGGGGGTGGGACCGTCTGACAGCAGGCCCACTGGCAGATCGTCGCAGCCGTAGAAGCGGTTCACGAGGTCCGTGTACGCCGCTCCATAGATGTTTCCCTTGTTCACGCTTACAGCGGCGAGCCGGCATTCCCCCCGTCGCTCCAGTGTGTGTAGCAGCGCCAGTGCCAGCGCATCGTCGATGTCGTTGCCCATGTCGGTGTCGAAGACAATGTGGATCATGCGGACCTCGCCAAAACTGGTTGCCTGAAAAAGCACCATACCATACTGAGGTGCCGCTCTCTTGCCAGGGATGATCCGCGTTCGTCTACTCTGCGAATGGAGTCCAGGCGGCGAGGTCCGGGATGACGCGCACACCATGGGTCTGCTCGCAGAGTTCGTAACAGGCGCGGGTCCAGTTGTAGGCGTCTGGCAGCGCGCCGACGAAGGTGAGGGGGCGGGGACAAAGCAGTGCGGCATTGTGGGGCAAATCCCCTGTCTGCAGCACACTGAGGATCTCGGGGCCACTATCCCAGTGGGTTGTCGCTGGCGTGTGCAGCACAAGTTCGGCGATGTCGTGATCGAGCAAGGCGGCATATAGCGCCACGACGGCCTGCTCGCCCTTTCCGAAAGCCACCACATCGGCGATTTCGGGCAGTGTCCGCAATGCCTGCAACGCCACGAGAAAGTCGAACACTCGGCGCTCCCAGAGCGTTTGCCCCACAATCGGATAGGCCCGTCGCATGGTCCATTCCAGCCCTGGCCCAATGGAGGTCGCCCCCGTGCCCCGCACTTCCACGCAAGCGTGGCCGGCCATCGTCGCGGGAACGCTCTGGACTCCCGCGCCCTGGGCGAGAAACGAGGATCTCGCTTGCGGATCCATGGCGCCGACGACGATGGGGATGGGCTCGGGGCAGTCAGCAGGCAGGGCGAGTTGCACACGCACGGGAAGTCCAGGCTCCGATTCGAACTCAAGCGTGAGAAAACGCACGCTGTCGTGAGTCCCCTGTTCGCGGATGGTCACCTCGGGGACAGGGAGCGTGGAGGGAATCTGGCGGAATGATCTTGCTTTGAGTTTTTCCATCGCTTTCTGTCGATGCATCTCCCATTCGTGAAGGCTGCTTGGATCAGGAGAATCCGGCAGAGGGATGAACGTTCGATCGATATCGCGCATGCAATCGCCGGAAGGCGGTTTCCCCTCCCGGTAGACTGATAGTTCCACGTCGTTGTCCCGTTCTGCCGAGATGTCCTCCGTCGCAGGGGTGTCACTGTCTTTCAGGTGCCGGTCGAACCAGCTAAAGATGCTCAGTCGCGTCTTGGGCGAATAGCCGTGGGGGGTGTCCGCCTCGACAAGATCGATGTTTTCCTCGCAGCCGTGCAAAGCGTAGAGTTCTTGCGCCTTGGTGACCACTTCGCGAAACGCATAGGAGCGGAACAAAGTGTCCTTCGACGCTGCGGCGACGAGCAACGGTCTCGGACAAATGAGCGAGGCAAGATCCGGCAGATCCCAGCCATATGTATTGGTCCAGAAGCTGCAGTCGCAATGTCCATCGACAGTGCGTTCGCGGATATGCTGGGAGACGCTGCCTGTCTGACAGGAGGGAACCACCACCTTGAAACGGGGATCGGCGGCGCCGGTGAACCAGGAGATGGTGCCGCCGCCGGAGTTGCCCGTGATGCCGAGACGCTCTCCATCCACGTCGGTGCGTTCCTGCAGATAGTCGGCGGCACGCATGGCCGCCCAGACTTCCACTGCTGCAGGCGAGTAGCCCTGGCTGATCCAGTGCCACCAGGAGTTCCGGTGGGTTCCGTGGTGGAAACCATCGTTCTCGCCGATCTGGATTGCGTCGAGAATCATGGCGATGTAGCCATGCTGTCCAAACCAGCGGGGATGCTCTTGGTAGTGAAACTTGCCCCTGGCGGCGTGTCCGCAGACATAGATCACTGCGGGCAGGGGATGCTCAATGTCTTTTGGACGGTAGATGTTCGCGGCGATCCTGCAGCCGGGAATTGGCTGAAAATGCATTTTCTCGACGACCATGTCGCCGCGCTGCAGCCTCCCCGTTTCCACAGCGCGCAGCGGCATGCGCTCGGGTAGAGGGTCGAGACCAAGCATTTCGAGCCACTGACGACGTTTTTCGGGAAGTCCGGCGGTCCACTCCTCTAGCGGAGGCAGTTCAGCCATGGAGGCGCGGGTGAGTTCGTCGGCTGTGCGGGTGAGGCGGGTATAGAGCATTGGCATGTCCCTTAGGGTCGGCACGGAAAATCATGGATTATGGCTGATCTGGAGGCTTGATGGACGCTATCCTACATCGTCGCTCCACTGCCGCAAGGACAGTGGCGGCGGAACCTCCGTTCTTGAATGTCCTACATCGTCGCTCCACTGCCGCAAGGACAGTGGCGGCGGAACCTCCGTTCTTGAATGTCCTATAGTTCGCGCATCAGTTCAAGAGCCGTGTCGGCCATTCTGTCTCCAGCTTCGTGGCACATTTTGCTCCACAGCGCCGCAGTGGTTTCGTGTCCTCCCTTGCGCTGGAAGGCTTCCTGGGTGGGGACGTAGCCAATCCAGCCGTTGGCGAGGGAAACCACATAGGTATGCGCGAAAGCACTTTTCCTCTTGATGCGGAGGCCGTGCTCCATGAAGTATTCGGCGGGTATGGCGGCGAAGACCGCTTCGCCGATGCGGAATACCTGGATCTCCACGTCCTCGCCGCCGTCGTTTTGTCTCGACATCTCTTTGAGTGCCGCGTAGTCGTACCAGCCGATCCCGATCAACCCCTGGAAGACGTTGTCTCGCACATCGGGATCTTCGAACCGTCGTTCTTCCTCCTCGAAGTTGCGGTAGGGAATGCGAATCTGTCTTGAGGCGACGGACAGCACGTCCTCGCCAGTCCCAGCGGCGGGCATATCCGCGACAATCTTCTCCACGCGGTCCGCCAGGATTCGGCCGGTTCGCTCTTTTGTATCCTCGAACTTCGGATTGAGGTAGTCGCGGTGCAGGACATTGGCGCACGGGCCGTTGAGGAAGACCACGCCGCAGTCCGCCCCGAAACGATTTCTCAACTGATCGCACAGCACGCCGGGATAGCCCGCCGAGAGATGGCCAAGAAAATGGCAGGCGTGACAGCCGAAGTTCACGATCAATCCCATCATGGCGCCGTCTGGCATCGTCACACGCAGCACGCCCACCTCCGGATCGATGACGTTTTCGTTGCAGAGCACTCGCTTCAATGTCTCGCCACCGGGCTGGGTGACGACACAGTCGTCGCGAGTGACAAAACGGCGGTTGAAGGATGCCTGTGTTTCGAATCCGGAAGCGGCGGTAAGTCGTGCTTCCCGCAGTGCCTCACAGGCGCCCACCACTGCATCCGCCGCCCGTTCGATCATGAACTCGATGTACGCGTCCTCGCGCTTGAAACTTGGGCGCTCGATGACGGCCGGGCATGCGTGGTTGTGGGTTCCGCTGACCAGAATGTTCTCGGCCGGGATCGGGCACCGCCTCGCGGCCTGTTCGCGAATACGCGCCACAATGTGCGCCTCCACGATCACCACGTCCAGCGCCACCATGGCGAAGAGGGTTTCTCCTTGGCGAAATGCGGCCGCGCGGGCGTGGAGCGGATCCAGGACCTCGGTCGCCTCGCGCATGTAGGTGCGGATCGGGAAGTGGGTAGGTGTGATGTCGGTTTTGAAGAATCCTGCCTGCATGTGGCTGTCTCCGTGGTTCGTGCGGCCGCTATTTCGTTGTTAGCGGGGTGCTGCGGGGGAGTTGTGCACCTTGTCGCACCAGAGCCGAAGGCAGAGCAGCGCCCAGAGGCGGAAGCTGTGGTCCCGCACGCCGTCCACATGTTCGCGGACGAGCCGAGAGACTACGGCGCCGTCGAGCAGTCCTTCGGTGTCCCAGTTCCCATGTTCGGAGGCCAATGCTTCGGTGGTTTCTCGCCAATCGTGTCGCAACCAGCGTGCAATGGGCACCCCGAAGCCACGTTTGCCGCGTTTGAGGAGACGGTCCGGTGTCAGGTCTTTGCCAAGTTCCTTGAGAAGCCGTTTTCGTTTGTACATGCCCACCTTGTAGTGGCGCGGCAGGGATGCGACATGCTCGACGAGATGGTGGTCGAGAAAGGGGCTGCGCACTTCGAGGGAGGAGGCCATGCTGGCGATGTCCACCTTTACCAGCAGATCGTCTGGAAGGTAGGTCTGGGTGTCCAGCTCCAGGAAGCGTTCCACCGTGCTGCGGGTCGTGCGTTCGTCGAGAAGCTCAGCCCAGCGAATGCGGTAGTCGCTTCCCGGTTCGGTCACCAGTTCCTGCTTGAGTTCCTCGGAGCAGACCTCCTGGAAAGAGGTGTAGGCGTCGAGTGGGGACTGCTGGAAGGCGCGCAGCAGGCGTCGCACGGTGGCTAGACGGGTTCGCTGTTCGCGATTCTCGGGTAGCAGATGTAGCAGAAGGCCGCACACTGCGTTGCGCAGAGGCGCCGGGATGCATCGCATCCGCCGGTGCGCGTCCATGACGGAATAACGCCGGTAGCCGCCGAACAACTCGTCTCCCGCATCCCCGCTCAGCGCAACTGTGACATGTTCGTGGGTAAAGCGTGAAAGCATGGCCGTGGGCAGCATGGAGGAGTCGCAGAAGGGCTCGCCGTAGTGAGGGATCAGGTTGGTCAACAGGTCCAGGTCTCCAGGACTGACGATGCGCATGTGGTGCTCGGTCCCGATGGAGTTGGCCGCGATTTTCGCAAACTCCCTCTCGTCGTATCGCGCGTCCTCGAATCCGATGGTGAACGTCTTCACAGGCTCCGAAAGATTGCGTTGCATGATGGCGGTGACCACGGTGGAGTCAATGCCGCCGGAAAGAAATGCGCCCAGAGGCACTTCCGATTCCAGACGCGCGACCACAGCTTGGTCCAGCAGCTCCCGCGTACGGGTGGTCGCGTCCCGAAACGATATTTTCGAGTTTGTGCCGTAGTTGATCCGCCAATAGCGGCTGGGCTCGTCGGCGCCGCTTCCGCGCCGCACAAGCATGGTGTGGGCCGGCGGCAGCTTGCGCACGGTGCGGTAGATGGACCTTGGGGTGGGGATGTAGCTCAGCGACAGGTAGTCGTAGACGGCCTGCCGGTCGATGTCGCGTGGAATCCCGGGGAACTGTAGGAGAGCGAGCAGTTCGCTGGCAAAGACCAGTTCTCCATCCCGCGAGATGTGATAGAAAAGTGGCTTTTGTCCAAAACGGTCGCGGGCGAGGAAGAGGCATTCAGAGCGGGTGTCGACGATGGCGAACGCGAACATCCCATCAAGATACTTGGCCATGGCGTCGCCATGCTCCTCGTAGAGATGGACGAGCACCTCCGTGTCCGCTTCGGTTCGGAACTGGTGTCCACGACTCGTCAGATCTTCGCGCAAGGCACGATGGTTGTAGATCTCGCCATTGAACACGGCCCAGACGGCGCCATCCTCGTTGGCCATGGGCATATGACCCGTTCCGAGACCGATGATCGCGAGACGGCTGCTTGCCAAACCCCAGCCCCCGCCGGACTCCACTCCCTGGTCGTCAGGACCGCGGTGCGCCATGGCGTTTGCCATGCGTTTGAGCATGCCCTTGTCCGGAGGCGTCTGGTCGCGAAAGCTGAACATCCCCGCTATGCCGCACATGTTGGCTCCATTGTGTAGGATGGGTATCTCTCTTCTCCTTGATCAAGTTGGCTCGCAAGGAAGCCATGCGCAAGCGGAACTACACAGACTTTTTCACGATTTTCACAGTCCGTATGAAAATAGCGCTTGCTGTGCCTTGTGTCAGGCGGCGCGTATGGCCGCTTCCCCCGCTTTGCGGATAGCCGTGCAAGTGATCGGGAACTTCAGCGAGGCACCAAGGCGTGCCAGACGACGCTGAAGCGTGCGCAGCGATATGGGACCTGGCCGCACGGGTGAGGGGAAGAGCCAGTTGACCCTTGCTTTCCCCGGGAAGCAAAACGGTGAAAGCCTCAGCGAGATGTCATTGCATTGCTGCTCCTCGTCTGTAGGAGGAGTGAGAGCGAGTGAGACAAGCACTCCGGGCCGAACACCCATTCGGTTCAGCATGTCAATAGCGAGACGAGTCTGCGGATCCATGCACGTCCTGCGCAGAAGCTCCAGCTCCTGCTCGGTTGCAGCTGGTCGCAGAGCGGGTCGTGGGACATGCACGATACCCGCTGTGATCCGCATCCCCAGCATGTTGTCGAACACGGCCCGCACCGCGCAGAGATGCAGGCGCAAAGAGGCATTGCCGAGCCCCTGGCCCACAAGCGATTCCAGGTAGGCGTATACATCGTCGTCCCGAAGATACGATAGTTTCGTATGGCCCATGGTTGCCAGGAATCTGAGCACACACGCCTCGTACTTGCGGGCCGTGGACGGAGCGTAGCCGCTCGCAACCAACATCGCTCGAAATTCCTTAGGCTCCGACGCCGGGGGTTCTTCCCCAACAGCCCTCTTGCCGATGGCTCGACCCGCAGCGTAGAGCGCTTTTGCACAGGCACCAATCAGTTCGCAGACAAGCTCCCCGTAGAGATGACTCGTTCCCAGCCCTGTCATTTGCCCACTGTTCCCGTACATGCCAGTTCCCATCTCGTCATTCCTCCATCACGACTACACCAACTCAAT
>JAGLDW010000409.1 GCA_023145395.1 Lentisphaeria bacterium
AACTCCAACCCCGCCACCATCATGACGGATCCCGGGATGGCAGATGTGACCTACATCGAGCCGCTGAACGCCGCCAAGATGGAGGAGATCATCGCCAAGGAACGGCCCGACGCCCTGCTGCCCAACCTTGGGGGACAGTCCGCCCTGAATCTTTCCAGCGAGCTGTATTCCTCCGGCGTGCTGGCCAAGTACGACGTGAAAGTCATCGGCGTGCAACCGGATGCCATCGAGCGCGGCGAGGACCGGGACATCTTCAAGGCCACGATGACGAGTCTTGGCATCGGGATGCCCGAAAGCGAAGTGGTGACGACGGTTGAGGACGCGGAGAAAGTGGCCGCCAAGCTTGGCTACCCTGTCGTCATTCGCCCAGCGTACACGATGGGGGGCACGGGCGGTGGTTTCGTCTACAACGTCGAGGAACTGCGGGTCATTGCCCATCGCGGGCTGCAGGTGAGTCTGGTGCATCAGGTCCTGGTCGAGGAATCGGTTCTCGGCTGGGAGGAGCTCGAACTCGAAGTGGTGCGCGACGCCAAGAACCAGATGATCACAGTCTGCTTCATCGAGAACGTCGATGCCATGGGCGTGCATACGGGAGATAGTTTCTGCACCGCGCCCATGCTCACCATCTCGCCGGAACTCCAGCAGAGACTGCAGAAGCACTCCTACGACATCGTCGAGGCGATCCAGGTCATCGGAGGCACCAATGTCCAATTCGCCCATGATCCCGTCACGGACCGCATCGTGGTGATCGAGATCAATCCGCGGACCTCGCGCTCGTCGGCGCTGGCCTCCAAGGCGACCGGATTTCCCATCGCCTACATCTCCAGTCTGCTTGCCGCTGGATTGACTCTCGACGAGATTCCCTACTGGCGCGATGGCACGCTCGAGAAGTACACACCTTCCGGCGAGTATGTCGTGGTCAAATTCAGCCGTTGGGCATTCGAGAAATTCCGGGGAGTCGAGGACAAGCTGGGTACCCAGATGCGGGCTGTCGGCGAAGTGATGAGCATCGGCAAGCACTACAAAGAGGCATTTCTCAAAGCGATTCGCTCGCTGGAGAATGGACGCCTGGGTCTTGGTTTTGCCGACAACTTCAACGAGTTGTCCCTGGAGCAGTTGCTCGAACGCCTTCGCGAGCCGTCGAGTCAGCGTCAGTGGCTGACGTACGAGGCGCTGCGCAAGGGCGCGACGGTCGAGCAGCTCTTCACCCTGACCCACATCAAGCAGTGGTTCCTCGAGCAGATGCAGGAACTGGTCCAGCTAGAGGAAAAGGTTCTCGCGTACAAGGGGAGCGAGCTTCCCGACGCACTTCTGACCGAGGCGAAGAAGGATGGTTTCGCCGATGGCTACCTGGCCAAGATTCTGGACGTGCCGGAGCAGTCGATTCGCGAACGGCGCATCGCTCTCGGTGTGGTCGAGGGCTGGGAGCCGGTCCTCGTGAGCGGCGTGGAGAACGCGGCCTACTACTTCAGCACCTACAATGCTCCCGACAAGACCACCGCCACCGACTCCGCCAAGAAGGTTATGATTCTCGGAGGTGGACCCAATCGCATCGGGCAGGGCATCGAGTTCGACTACTGCTGCGTTCATGCCGCCATGGCGCTGCGCGACGCCGGCTATGAGACCATCATGGTCAACTGCAACCCGGAGACGGTGTCGACGGACTACGACACGAGCGACAAACTCTACTTCGAGCCGTTGACGGTCGAGGATGTTCTCGCAATCTATGCCAAAGAGAAGCCGATTGGAGTCATCTGCCAATTTGGTGGGCAGACGCCTCTCAATATCGCGGCCAAGCTTGAGGCCGCCGGTGTGAAGATTCTCGGGACGAGCCCCGAGACCATCGATCTGGCCGAGGATCGGGATCGTTTCAGCAAGATCATGGAAGAGATGGGCATCCCCATGCCCGAGGCCGGAATGGCCATCAATCTCGAGGAAGCTCTCAAGGTGGCCGATCGGCTCGGCTATCCCGTTGTTGTGCGTCCCTCGTACGTGTTGGGCGGCCGCGGCATGGAAGTGGTCCACGACGAAGAGATGCTGAGCGAGTACATGCTGGCGGCTGTCGGAGTGACTCCGGACCGTCCCATTCTCATCGACCGGTTTCTCGAGGATGCCGTCGAGGCGGAGGCGGATGCCATCGCCGATGGCGTGGACGCGTTTGTCCCCGCAGTCATGGAGCATATTGAGCTGGCGGGAATCCATTCTGGCGATTCCGCCTGTGTCATTCCGCCCACGACCATTCCGCAGAAGCACATCGACACGATCAAGGACTACACACGGCGGATTGCCCAGCGACTCAATGTCGTGGGTCTGATGAATATCCAGTACGCGATCTGCGCCGACAAGGTCTACGTGCTGGAAGCCAATCCGCGGGCTTCGCGGACCGTCCCCCTGGTTAGCAAAGTCTGCGGGCTGTCGATGGCCCGCGTCGCCACCCAGTTGCTGCTGGGCGACAAATTGGCCGACAAGCAGCTCGAGACCACGGAAGTCCCGCACTTTGGGGTGAAGGAATCGGTTTTCCCGTTCAACATGTTCCCCGAAGTCGATCCTGTGCTCGGACCCGAGATGCGCTCCACCGGCGAGGTGCTTGGCCTGGCCACCAGCTTCGGGCTGGCTTTCTACAAGGCGCAGGAAGCCGCGAACGCGACTTTGCCTAATGAGGGGACCGTGCTGCTGACCGTGTGCGATCGAGAGCGCAAACCTGTTCTCGTGGAGATTGCCCAAGGCTTCATCGAGGCGGGTTTTAGCATTCTTGCCACGGAGGGAACAGTGGCGTTCCTGAAGCGGAACGGCATCGAGTCCAAGCCTGTCAGCAAGCTTGGCGAGGGCCGGCCGGACATCGTCGACGAGATCAAGAATGGCGCCATCCAGTTGGTGGTCAACACCCCCATCGGGCGCCAGAGCAAGAGCGACGATTCCTATATCCGCAAGAACGCCATCAAGTACCGGGTGCCCTACATCACCACGCTGGCTGCGGCCAACGCGGCTGTGCAGGGGATTCTCGCCTATCAGAACGACCAGGGCGCCGTGCGCTCGCTGCAGGCGTATCACGCCGATCTATAGAGCAATTTGTGTGGGGGGAGCGCATCGCTCCCCCTCCCGGGGACAATGGGTAGGCAGAGCATGCTCGCGGGGCACGGCCGCTGTGGACATCGGCCCTCCATGACGTGCGTAGTTCGCAGATGCTGTCTGTGTGTTCTTGGTTCCCATTCGTGTTCATTCGTGGTTCTCCTTCTTCCCCCCGTCCTCCTCTGCGTCTTGAGTGAACCCGCGCAGCGGGAGAACGGGCGCGAGAATCACTCTTTGACTGATGGTGGCGTCACGCCCTGCTCTTGGGCGATGGAACAGAGCTGATCGAACACCTTTGGCAGAATGGGAATGCCATCCTTGACGTATTCGCGCTCTCGTTCCGCCTCTTTCTGTCCCGCGAAGTAGACGCGCGACTCGCCTTCGGCGGGAGGACACCCGCGCAGATTTCGGAGCATTTCGTCCATGTCCCGGCGAAACTCGCCCGCGTCCCGAAACCGGTCGATGCGGATGGCACCGAAAAAATGGCTGACGCGGGCCGAGGATTGTTCCGTATCGCAGATGGCCTTTCCGAACGGCGCGCCACCGAGCACGGCACAGAGGATGTCGACCATCACCGCGAGTCCATAGCCTTTGTGTCCGCCAGATTGGTCGCCAAGTCCCCCCAGAGGCAGGATGCCCCCACCAACGCGATGAAACATGTCCTCCAGAATCGACCCCGCCTCGCAGGCCGTCTTGCCAACCTTGTCTACGGCCCAGCCCATGGGCAGATTCTTGCCCTGCTTCTCGTAGACCTCGAGCTTGCCGCGGGATACGACCGTGGTGGACATGTCCAGCACAAACGCACCCTCTTCCGCTGCGGGCGCTGCGAAAGCCAGCGGGTTTGTGCCAAACATCACCTGTCGGCCGAATGTCGGCACGCCGAGCGCCGCTGTGTTGGTCATGGCGAAGCCGATCAGGTCGTGGGGCAGCGCCATCATCGCGTAGTAGCCCGCGATCCCAAAGTGATTGGAGTCCCGAACGCAACCGAAGGCGGCGCCGCAGGTGCTAGCCTTCTCAATGACGTTGCGCATGGTGCGCACGCTCACCGGCGCGCCCATCTGTCCTTTGGCATTGACCACGATGGACGTGTCCGATTCGGTGACCACTTCGGTGTGGCCCGTCGCCAGCATCTGTCCAGTGGTCAGACCGTTCACATACCGCCATAGCCGTCCCACCCCGTGCGACGGAATGCCGCGCAGGTCCGCTGCCACCAACACCTCGGCCG
>JAGLDW010000041.1 GCA_023145395.1 Lentisphaeria bacterium
CCCTTGAGCCGCATGGCGGCCTTTGAGCGCTTGGTCATCCCGTTCTTGATCGCCTGGGCCTCGTCCAGGCAGATTGTGGCGAACTCGACCTCCTCCAAGCGGTCAATCTCCGTCTGGAGCAATCCATAGGTGCACACGAGCAGCGAACCGGGCTTCAGTGCCGCAAGTGCCTCTGTCCGGTTTCCCTGCCCGAACACATGTACAGAAAGTGTGGGTGCGAACCGGGCCGCCTCCTGTTCCCAGTTATGCACGACGGACGTGGGTGCCACCACGAGGGCAGGCCCCTTGTCGGCCCGCAGAAGCATGACGGCCAGCGCCTGCACCGTCTTTCCCAGCCCCATGTCATCCGCGAGACATCCGCCCGCCCCCCATTCGGAGAGTCGCGCGAGCCAGCGAAACCCATCGAGCTGGTAGTCGCGCAGTTCCGCCTCCAAGTTGGCTGGAAGTTCCGGCGTCCAGTTGCGCAGTTTTCCCAACTTCAGAATATGCGCGCTCCAGTCAGCATCCGCATGGACGGCACCGACGTTCTCGATCAACTCCTCCATTGCTTCCGCGGCAAACGGATTTACCGTTAGATCGTCACCAACCCTTCGCCCCATGGCCTCCAGCGCGCCGAGACGCTGCCTGAACTCGTCCGTCAGAGCCAGGAACCGTCCCTCGCCCAAGGGCACAAACCGACCAACTCGTCCGCGTGCCTTGCTTAGCAGCTCGCCAAAGGACAGCGTCAGTTCCTCGTCCACCTGCACTTCTCCCGACACCGCGAACCAGTCACGATCCCGGCGAATGCGCAGGGAGACGCCTTTCTCGGACACGGGGGACGTCAATCGAAACGACTCGCCCGCAGGCCATTCAACAGGAATGGCGGGATCGAGATCCCGCAACTGCAGGAGCAGCTCCAAACACTGCTCCAGATCGCCCATGATCCACTGCCAGTCCTCTCGCCCAGCCTCGTCGAGAGCGGGGCAAGCTGTAATCACGGCCTCGGCACGCTCCACCTCATCCTTCGGATCACGGCGTGTCCGCACCAGTTCGCCATCCTGTCGCGAGAGCATCAGCCGCGGCTCCGATCCCGGCTGCGCGATGGTGCTCTCGACCCCGAAGGGATAGACGCAAATCTCCACCCGCAGCCCCTCTCCTTCCGGCACGATATGCACGTGCGGTATGGCATCCGCCTCGCAAGTGGCGACATCCCCGATTGCCGCTTCATCGTCGGACTCCACGTTGACGCTTCCAGCCAGGCGATGAACAATGCCCCGCAGACGCTCCAGACCCTCTCGAGGCACGGTCATACCATCCTCCAATACCTGTGCCAGTCTCTGCTGGCGCACATCCGCGCAGAGAACCGCCCAGCGTGAGGGAGTCCGTTGCACAATGGACACGGAGGCAGCCGACTCGGTCGTTCCGCGCATGCCGAACTCCACCCGGAAGCCATCGTCGCGCGAAGCAATTCGCAAAGCAGGAGCCTCGAGCGAAAGATCGATTCGAGTGGATGGATTCGCGGCGAGAAAAACCCTCGGGTGGCCGATCAGCACACGCGCCAGCGTTTCGGGCTCAAAATGCTTCGAAGCACGCGACCACGAACCGGAAGCCACAGCACTTTCACAGATGCGCACGTCGTGTTCGTCAAGATAGCTGGGTTGGTGCTCTCCCAGCAGCGCATCCATTCGCATCCGTCGTCCGCGCGTCCATTCCCCATTCGCCCTCCGCTTTTGCTCATAGGGGATGAACTCGAAGGAGGCTGGATCGTCGGGACGGCGGAAGCCAAGTCGCCAAGCGAGGCGGAAGGCGGCACCCTGGGAGTCGAACAACGGGTTGCCGGCCAGCGTCTCCAGACGGTCCAGCCCAAGCTCCCAGAGACTTGGGCAGCGCACCAGATCCACCAGCGGCGCAATACCAGACGTCTCCCGGAACGACTGCTCGGCCTCGTCGGGCGTTTCACCGCCCCCGGGCGTCGCCCTGCGGATCAATGCACGCAGTTCGATGGCCAGCCAGGCGAATCCTGCGGACTCCGCATGGTCACGCAGATCATGCAGCAGGGGAAGAAAGCGTGCAACCGCCTCTGGCGCCTGCCAGTACACGGCGATGAGAGCCAGAGTGGCTGCAGCACTCGCGACCGGAAGTCGCGTAGAGCGATCCGGGGTGTCGAAGCCGCTCAATTCTTCAGGAATTCGGGGACGGTCTCGTCGGCCTAGCTGCATGTCCACCACACCACGCAGGGCGGAATAGGCGACCGCCCATCCGGGCGTGCTACGCGCACGATCCAAGATACGATCCGCCTGTTTGACGTCCTCCTGCCTGCCCCGCTGCAGCAGCGCCATGACAAAGAAAACGCCGCCGACCGTGCGATACCAGCAGTCGCCTCGATACCATCCCTGGCGCTGCATCCACTCAAGCCCCTGGTCGAACGCCACGATGGCGCCGTCACAATCCCCTGCCAGGAAAAGAGTCCACCCCTCCCGCACGAGTGTCATTGCCGTGGGGTCATCCGTCCACAGTTGCTCCGCTTCGTGAAAACGCCCGTGGAGCATGAGAAGGTCGGACAGGAAGAGCGCCGGCACCGAATCCGCTGCAAGATTTGCCGCCAGCAAGTAGGGGATAAAACCCCGGTCGGCGAGCATGTGCGAAGCCATCACCGGCAACACGGACTCGGTCACAGCCTTGCGGAAAGGTGGTGCCAGGCGGGCGAAGCTCTCGGCGGAAAACGGAGAAAATGCCAACCGGTACAGAGTGGTGCCAGGACGGTCCACTTCCTGTCTCGCCACACTCGCAGCCGCGCGAAGATGCTGCACATTCTGGGAGAAGTAGGCGAGGCGGGTATCACGTACACCGGCGATGACGAGAGGTGCCGAGGAGGATGTGCCAAAACGTGATCGCGTGTGGCTCAAAGCCCGCCGAGCCGCGTTGGCCAGTGCCACCCCCTCCTTCGACTCGCAAGCCTTCAGGCTCACTTCGTCCGCGATCTCGGGATCAATCCAAGCGCCACCGTAGTGGTTGATCTCAACCACTCCCGCCTCCTCCAGACCGCGCAATGCCCGCCGCACCTCCAGGGTGGTGACACGGTGTCCCACGGTTATCCGCGACATGCCGGACAGACAGAGTGTGAGGTCCGCCGCGCTGCACTCGCTATAGGCGAAGGAGAGCGCCTCCAGAACAATACGCTCCTCCGGTGGAAGAGCCGCCAGCAGTTGAACCACTTTCGTGGAAGCCCCTTCTTCACGCCCTTGACGATCTCTAGCCATCGCCTCAGCCAACTGCCGCGCCACTGGAAATCTGTCCATCCGTAGTCACCAGCTTCAGCTCCTTGCCCGTCTTCGCCGCCAGGAGCATGCCGTCCGACTCGATTCCAAAAATCTTTGCCGGCTTCAGGTTGGCCACAATCACAACTGTTCGCCCAACAAGCTCGGCCGGCGTGTAGAACTTCGCGATGCCCGCCACAACCTGTCTCCGGTCCGCCCCAACCTGAAGCTGGAGTTTGAGCAGCTTGGACGCGCCCTCCACCACCTCGGCCTCAAGCACGTTCGCCGTCTTCAGCTTCACGGCGGAGAACACCTCGATGCCAACCAGATCCACGATTCCCTCAGGCGTCTTCTCGCTTTTTTTCTTCTTCTTTGATTCGTCCTTCGGCACCTTCGCCTTCACATCGATACGCGGAAAGAGCGTTTTCAGTTCCCCGATCTGTGCCCCAGCTTCGAGCCCTCCCCAGCTCGACAGAGCGTCCAGGCTTGGCGCCAACTTGGATTCGGGCACGCCTAGGGCGCGGCGTAGTTCCGTCATCTTCGTCGGCATGACTGGATAGAGCAGGCCGGACACGATTCGCAGCGTCTCGGCAGCGTTGTAGAGAACGCGTCCCAATGCCTCCGTGTCCCCCGCCTTCGCCAGTGCCCAGGGCTTCATTTTGTCAAAATAGCGATTTGCGGCACGCACGGCGCCGAGCACTTCCGCCAAGCCACGATCCAGATGCATGTCCACCAAATGGTCGCGCATGTTTTGAACCGCAGCAAGAGTCGTCTCGATCAGCTCGCATTCGTCCTCCCCTTTTTCGGGAACGGGTGGAATGCGCCCGCCCAGATTGCGCACGATCATCTTCACCGCCCGGCTCGCCATATTCCCAAGATCATTGGCCAGGTCGGCGTTGTAGCGCGTCGTGAAAATTTCCTCGGTAAAACTCGCGTCCTGCCCCATGCTCATCTCAGCAAGCAGGAAGTAGCGGAACGCGTCCACGCCGTAGGACTCGGCCATGTCCATCGGATTGACCACATTGCCCAGCGACTTGCTCATCTTGCTCCGCCCCACAAGCCACCAGCCATGGGCGAACACGGTGGTTGGCAGCTCGATGCCAATGGCCTTGAGCATGGTGGGCCAGTACACGGTGTGCGTCGTGAGAATGTCCTTGCCGATCAGATGATAGGAGGCAGGCCACCAACTCGCAAACTGCTCCGCGTCGGACCCATACCCCACACCGCTGATGTAGTTCACCAGCGCGTCGAACCACACATAGGTCACATAGTCGGCGTCGAAGGGGAGATCAATGCCCCAGCTCAACCGGCTCTTTGGTCGACTGATGCACAGATCGCCCAACGGCTGGCGAAGGAAGCCAAGAGTCTCCTGGCGACGATGGGCTGGCTGGATGAATTCGGGATGACTCTCGATATGCGAGATCAGCCACTCCTGGTACTTGCCCATGCGGAAGAAATAGTTGCGCTCGACTAGCTTCTCGACGTCCCGGCGACATTCAGGGCAGGCGCCCTCGACCAAATCCTTCTCGGTGTAGAACCGCTCGCAGGGCACGCAGTACCAGCCCTCGTATTCCGCCGAATAGATCTCGTCCCGATCATAGAGATCCTGGAGGATGTCCTGAACGATGGTCTTGTGGCGTTCCTCCGTCGTGCGGATGAAATCGTCGTGGGTGATTTCAAGCTTCTCCCACAATTCCTGAAAGCGCACCACCGTCTGGTCGCATTGCTCCTGCGGGGTAATCTCGTTTGCCACGGCGGCTTGCTGCACTTTCTGCCCGTGCTCGTCCGTGCCCGTCAGAAAATGCGTTGGTTCACCGAGAAGCCGGTGGTACCGGGCGAGCACATCCGCCAGAATGGTGGTGTACGCATGCCCGATGTGCGGCTTGTCGTTCACATAATAGATGGGAGTCGTGATGTAGAATCTGCTCGCGCTCATGGTGCATCCATATCTTCACATGGTCATTTGCTGACCGACTTCACGGTTCGCAAACAGGCCCACGGCCAACAGCACAAACAGCCCGATCAGGGTGCAGACATACACGCCGCCGGTGACAACGTAGTCGAAAGGCACACGCTTCTTCGCCGCCAAAGCGTCAGCCATCCAAAATAGCTGCCAGTTCGGAATGCAGGCATAGAGCACCGTGGCAATACGCCAACCATTGTGCGGCCAGGGAGCACTGTAGAGCCCGCCCACCGGCGTGCGCGGACGATGGCCACTACGTCGAAACACATAGGACTGGAAGCCGGCGGCAGAGCCGTCCTTCGCCGTGGTCCGTGTATGCTCGCCAGCCACCACCGTCTGCGTCCACTCCAAGTTTACCGGGTCAAACGAGGCTGCCTGCATGACTGCCCCATCAACGTCCTCGATGCGTTTTTTCCAGTCAGCGCCATCTTTCCAGCCAGCGGCTGGGTCCGGACCGAGTTTGGGCAGGCGGGTCGGGTTCTTCGACGCGCTCCACACGGTGAATAGCGTCCCATCGTCCACGCGGACCGGCACGGTCCATTCCTCCACATTCTGAGTCTCTGCTGGGACAAAGTTGTAGGTGGACATCCACAGCGACCCCTGTCCTGTCTGCGGACCGTCCTGCCACGGCTCATACGCATGGCTGCCAATCAAATAGTCCGACATCAGTCCCACGACGAAGACCGCCGAGCAGGTCAGCAAGTTGCTCACCAGATTCAGCCGTGTGGAAAGTGCCGTTGCAAGCGTTCCCATCGCCCATACAGAGTACAGAATCAAGACCATTGGGGGGACGACTTCCCACATGTAGCTCACCCGCTTGTAGGTGTCGCCGTCCTTGTTCGGGATGAAGTGGATGATCAACGCCGTCAGTGGAAGCACAACCAGCATGGCCATTACGGTCGACATGGGAAAAGACCCTCGGTTCACGTAGTTCTGAACTCCCCCGACGAGGAAGCTCAAGACGATGGCACCGAAGTAGAGCGCCAGCAGGCGGTTGTCAATCCAGAACTGGTCCTTCGCAATCCGCAGGGAAATCAACGTGCCGATGGAGGTGAGTACCCAGAACACACTCAGAGACGCCATGATGCCGAGGATCTTGGCGATGATGAAGGTCGGGCGCTTGACCGGCTTGGAGAGCAGAAGCAGCACGGTCCCGTTGTCGATCTCTCGCGAAATCGCATAGCTCGCGGACAGCACGGCGATCAGCCAGCCGAACACCATGGTGGTCGCCAAGGCACTGTCCACCACCAGCTTCACCTGCTGTCGGAAGACGAACAGGGTGAAGACGGGAAACACGCCAATGAGGCAAAGGGCCGCGAGCAGAAGGAGCAGATAGATAGGCTCCCTGACAGTCTCGCGAAATGTGTTCTTGGCAATCTGGTATACGGTTCCAAACACGGACTCGGTCTCCGTTTCCACAGTCTTGTCATGGAGAGGCCCGTGGCGTGCCTATTCGGCGGCGGCGGGTGGCGGGGTGGCAGGCAGAACGGGCGCGGAGCCGGCCGTGCGGTCGCTGGGCACGGGATGACCAGCATAGGCGGCGACAACACGGGACATGCATTTTCCGTAGTCTTTGGGAAGACGCCTGTACTTGAGCAGGTCGCCCAGTGCATGGGCGTTTTTGTCCCAATCCGTACTGTCCAGAACGAGCACCGGAAAATCGTCTCGGATCATTTCCACATACTTGCGCGGCACATAACGCTCGTCACCAATCACCACAATCCGGCGGGCGGTGAGAAACTTCACGTACTCCTCGAACCTCTCCGTCTGGATGATTTTGGCATCGCGCCCATGCGAAACCCAGCAAATCGTTTCGGTCCCGTCCTGGCCGCTACAAATGAGAAGAATTGGCTGCCGACTCTTGAGATGCCCAAGGTCCGCAAGCACACGCGACTCGGCGTAGTTGCCCGTGATCATCAGCGTATCGACACGATTCTTGGAGTTCCAGCGCACAAGGGGATTCCACGTCGAGGCGCAACCGCTCGTCAGAACCAGGCACAAAGCCGCCCCGGCAAACACGCCCGTCAGACTCAAGACACGCTTCTTCATCATCGCCAGATCTCCTCGACAACCGCACTCAACCTACGCCAGAGACCAAATCCCGACCGCCACGGATCATTCAGGCAAAGCCAACCGGACGGATTATACTATGCGCGATACAAACTGGTCATGCAACATATAGCCCGATCCATGCAGTGCAAGCAGGATCGCCACCACATAGCACACATCTGACAGGCATTTGCCACAGGAAATCTGAGTAGAAGAGAGCCGCAAAAAACGTACGCACGATAGAACACGGCGGACGTTTCCGCGAAGACCACGGGACTTAATCCAATGCAAACGATACATCCTCTCCTGCCGACTGATGCTCTCGGCAACGCGCGTTTCGCCATCTTCATGAGTGGAAGCGGAAGCAATGCCGAAAAGATCCTGATCCAGATCCGGGAGCAGTCTTCCGATCCGGGCTTCCGCGCCGTGGCTCTGGTCACGGACGCCCCTGAAACCAGTCGCACCCGCGAGCTTGGGCAACAGTACGGACTGCCCGTGGTCGAGTGCGACATCCGCGCGTTTTACAAGGCTCGGGGAGAGGCGCGCGTCTCCATCGCCACCGAGACAGGGGGACGCATCCGGGCCGAGTGGACGAACGAACTGCGCACATTGCTCGCACCGCTCGACATCCACTTCGCCGTCTTCGCAGGATTCGTCCCGCTGACCAA
>JAGLDW010000410.1 GCA_023145395.1 Lentisphaeria bacterium
TCCGGGTTATCGCAAAGTGTATCGTTGTTGCTGCCGCAATCCGCGCCATCACCCGCGACCGCATCGGTGCAATCACCAAGGCCATCGCAAACATCCACGCGACATTCGCCGGCACCACTGCAAAGGCCCTGGGGGTCCACGAATCCCAAACTGGCGAACGAGCAGTCACCCACGTTGCAGCAGTTGTCGTTTAGCGGCGCGCCAGGATCGCATTCCTCACCGTCCCCCACAACGCCGTCGCCACACGAGCCACAAATGTCGTTGGTCTCGTCACAGTCATCGTGGGTCGGGCATGGATTGCCGCCGTTGGTGCAGACGCCGAGTTGGCAGGTCTCGAGGCCCGTGCAGAAATCGCCGTCATCGGTGCAGGGCGTGTCGTTCGCCAGCACCGCATCGGCAGGGCAGTCCACCAGAACTCCATCGCAATTCTCAGCCGGATCGCAGTCGGCATCCGTTGATCCGCGACATTCGGTGTCGGCCTCCACCCGCAGGTCCGCGGGACAAGACGCGTTGACCCCGTCGCAGACCTCTTCCGCATCGCAGATGCCTGCCGGCGCTCGACAAGGCACCGCGGCCTCTTTCGCCAAGTCCTGGGGGCATTCCGGGTTCACGCCGTCGCAGTACTCGGCTGCATCGCAGCCAGCGGCCTCGGCCCGACAAAGGATGTCGGTACCGGCCAGGTTGGTCTCGCATTGGCCAGCAAGGCAACTATCCGGATCGTCGCAAAGTCTATTCGTTGAATCGCCACAGGCCGTGCCGTCTTCCGCATTCGCAACATCACAATTTCCTTCTCCATCACAGACATCCGTCTGACATCCGGTCGCTCCGCTGCAGTCGGCCTGAGGATCAGCTTCTCCGGCCACAACCCATCTGCAGGTGGCCGCATCGCAGCAATTGTCGTTTTGCGGTGCCCCGGGATCGCATTCCTCCGAGCCCAACACCTCGCCGTCTCCGCATCCACCGCAGGCCTCCGCGCTTTCGTCACAGGAGCTGGTCGGATCACAGGGATTGCCGGCGCTCACGCAAGCGCCGGAGCGGCAGATCTCCACGCCCGTGCAGAACAAATCATCATCGGTGCAGGGGGTGTCATTCGGGAGGGCTTCAGGCAGGCAGGACGTGCTTGCCTCATCACAGACCCCGGCGTTGCAATCATCGCCGGCGGCCTCACAGTTCTTGGTATCACTCAGGCACAGGCCATCTTCACAGCGCTCGTTCACCGTGCAGAAAAAAGCATCTTCGCATTCGGCGTTGTTCTCACAACCGGCAGCCCGAATCTGCATCACATCGCGCTCTGAGTATGCCTGCCCGTCGAAGACCACCAGGGCCACCAGGTAAACTCCGCCCACATCCACCTGAAGGGAGGTCTGCCGGCTACCGGCATCCAAAGGTTCGACCGTCGAATGCTCCGGTCGGCTCAAAACCTGCCAGGTATAGCTGAGCGCGTCACCATCCGGATCATAACTACCGCTTCCGTCCAGAGCCACCAAAGTCCCAAGCGCGGCATCCGCGTCCGGTCCGGCCACAGCCACCGGCGCACGGTTGGGGCCGCCCACGTCCGAATCGCAGCCGCCAAGGACAAAAACCAAAAAGGGGAGGAAAACCACAAGGGAAGACATGGAAAGTTTCGCACGTAGCACTACACACCTCGCTTAAGCGACTGGTCTTGAGGCATAAAAACGGCCTCAACCCGCTCGCCAAGTTCCGGGATTCGAATCAACCCAGCAAGCCTAGCAGATTAGCAGACTCTACGCTATTCGGGGGCTTTTGCGCTAAGGGACGAAGATCACCTGCTGCGGGGAGGAATTCCCACCACTGCCGTCGGTCACCTCGGTTGTCGTTCCATGGTAAATACAGGTCACGTTGGCCGTGCCGTCCAGGTCCGAGTTGATGGTGGCCGTATAGGTCCCGTCGCCCACGTCGATGAATGAGCCGACCACATCATGGCTGGCTCGGTACCAGGTGAGATCGTAGTCATCCAGATAGAATCCATCGCCACCGGCGTTGGCTGCCTCTTCCAGGACTACGAAGGCCAGCGTGAGGTTGGTCAAACCAATGGCACCCGGATCCATCACAAAACGGAACCAGTCATAGTCCACCGTTCCGGCCAAGCCCACGCCGTTCATGCGCTTCCATGTGCTCTCTTCATCGTAACTGTACGCCCCAAGCGTATAGTCGTTGACACCCTGGTTGACCGATTGCATGTAGAAGCCGGCCACCAGATCGCTACCCTCCGGTACGTATTGGGTGTCGATGATCGTGTCTTGAATCCCATTGGGATCATTTTCAAGAATCCGAATGCCCTGGGAGCCGCTACTTGAAGTTGTCGGATTCTGGGCAGCCGTCATCAGGCAAATCTCGCCAAGCGTATCTCCGACATGATCAAAGAGGGCCAACTGCCAAGCACTGCTATCGGCGCATACGTCGGCCATGCCGTTGCCCGATGCCGACTCGAAGTCGTTGGCAAGTAGGGTCCAACTCACGGTGGGTTCAGGCAAAGCTACGATGCTCACGTCGTCGACACGGCCACAGTCATCAGATTCAGCACCGGATACTACAATCCAGCGGACATATAAGTTCTCTTGATTTTCGCAACGTTCTGGCAGGATGTGGGTGTACCACTGCCATTGCTCGCCGAGGTTGTCGCCCTGAATATCAAGCTGGTACCAAGTTGAACCGTCGATGGAGTATTCAGTAACACAGTAGTCGTTAGCATCCAGGGTAACCCTCACGGTGGAAGCATAGCGGAGCTGAATGCGCGTACGACCCCTTGTGTCAATGGCATTGGTCATGAGTGATCCATTTTGGCAGACAACCACTCCCTGATCCCCTGGGGGGGTCGTGGCCGGATTCTGGGAGTATTCTGTAAGCCTCACACGGAGGGTGTTACTGACGGTGAAATTGTCCATGTTGTCTTCGAAATCATTTTCAAAAAGCACCTCGGGGGTCAGCAGACGGCTGGTGTCGGTGTAACAGACGATGTCGTCGGGGTTGTAGCCAGCTGTATCCAGACGCACGGTGAGGGTGCCTCCGGCACCACCTGTTTCCAGGTTGCTGCCCGGTCCGTACAGGCACATGTAGTCCGAAGCCGGACAGTCCGGGTCGTCTGAGTCCGTGTTTCCGTCACAGTCGTTGTCCACGCCGTCGAAGCAACTTCCGGCCGCATCACAGATGTTGCCACTTCCTTCGGCGGGTGCGCCCAAGAACACGTCCGGGTCCGAATCATCGCAGTCGTTGCCGCCACAGGCATCATCCACGTGCCCGTCATCGTCGATGTCCCTGGAAGTCACGCCGTCGTAACAAACACCATCCCCATCACCGCAGGTGTCGCCGGACAAACAAGGATCACCGCCATCGCAGGAAGCCCCAAAGAGCGCTATACCATGACCCTGCACACAGACACCCGCGCCGTCACATTCGGCCAGTAGGCAATCATCGAGGCTGCTGTCGGTGCAAGGTGTGTCCTCATCCGTGTAGACTTCGTCCGGACAAGCCGGGCCAAGGCCAGTACAGACCTCGGCGGGATCGCAATCGGCATTCGACGAAAGCCTGCACACCGTATCCACAACCAAAAAGTCATCCGTCGGGCAATTGGGGCCGTCACCTGGGCAGGACTCAGCCACATCGCAAAGACCATTGACCCCACGACATTCGCTGCTCGAGGGCAAAAAGCCATCATCCGGGCAGTCCACGCCACCCGCGCAGTTTTCGGCAAGATCGCATACACCGTCGACAGGCCGGCATTCGACGCTGCTGCCGGCCATGACATCCTCCGG
>JAGLDW010000411.1 GCA_023145395.1 Lentisphaeria bacterium
GAGCCTGTCGCCTGGGTTGGTTGTAACCCCCGCCGCACCCGGTCAGTAGATTGTTTGTGCCTTCCCGAGACGTGATCGATAGGAGAACTCAGACGATGTTGATTGACATCCATGTGCATGTATGCCAAAAACGGCACCCGAAGATCACCCGGGCCGGCGGAACGTTCTACCCGGATCCGGACACGCTGATTGCCATGATGGATGCGCACGGCATCGACAAGGCGCTTTGCCAGTGCACGGTCAGTCCGGAGTGTCGATACACGGCGCTCTCCCCGGAGGAGATGCTGGAGATTGCGGCGGAGTACCCCGAACGGCTGATTCCGTGCTGCAACATGGATCCGCGCTGGCTCGGAAACAGTACCTCGAGCAATTTCGTGCCTCTGTTGGAGGCGTATCGCGAGATGGGAGCCCGGTGTGTGGGAGAGTACATCCCGAACCTGCCCTTCGACGATCCGCTGAACATGAACTTTTTTGAGGATGTGGAGGCCGTCGGCCTTCCGCTCACCTTCCATATCGCTCCCAAGATCGGCGGATGCTATGGTTGTTACGACGAGGTGGGATTGCCTCGTCTGGAACGCGTGCTCAAAGCATTTCCCAACTTGATGTTTCTGGGGCATTCGCAAGCGTTCTGGGCGGAGATCAGCACCGACGTGATCCAGGATGGGCAGCGTGTGGGCTATCCGAAGGGACCCGTGACTCCGGGCCGGTTGCTGGCGTTGTTCCGGACCTACCCGAATCTCCTGGGTGATCTGTCCGCGGGGAGCGGCTTCAACGCGATCAGCCGTGATCCCGAGTTCGGATACGGCTTTATGGAGGAGTTTCAAGATCGCCTCTATTTTGGCACCGACATCGCGAATGATCCGCAGACCCTCGATATCGTGCCCTATTTCGAGAACCTGAAGGTCGAGCGGCTGATCTCGGAGGCGGCCTGGGAGAAGATCGCCTGGCGGAACGCCCAGAAGTTGTTGGGCCTGGCATCAGATTGAAAACCATTTTGACCACGGAAAAAGACAGAACTGCGCAAGTCTCGCCCTCCATGGGACATCTGTTATAAAGCATCGTGACGGCCTTCAGCTACAGTCAATTCAAGGAAAGAACCCATGAAGCATCTTCTATCATTCCTAATCGTGACTGTATCCATGGCATTCTGTTCGCCTGTTGTCCAAGTGCAGAATGGCCAGGCTGAATTGTTCCAGGCCGTTGTCTCGCAGCCGTTGAGCGCGGCGCAGGCTGCGGAGTTCGCAGGGGGGCGTCTGGTGGAACTGGGCTCCTCCGGGGAGGTCATTGCATCGGTGCCGGTGGTGATTGACGCGTCTTCCGGCAAGCCCGAACTGGTGTGCATGCTGCCGGGGATCACACCGCCGGGGGCATTGCGGACGCTGGCGTTGATCGACGGGAAACGCGAGGACGGGATGGGCCAAAGCGACCTGGAGATCGAGAACGACGGCGAATTCATCACGGTCCGAAACTCCTACTTCGAGCTGCAGCATCCGGTGAAAGGGCGCGGGGGTCTGCCCAGAAATATCACCTTTCAGCTTTCCGGACGGACGGACGACAAGCTCTACCTGCTCGACCGATTGTATCGTCGTGACACCAGGAAGCAGGCTATGGCCGGCGATGATGATTCGGCGACGGCGAAGGTGGTTTTCTCGAGCCCTTTGCGTGTTGTTGTCGAAGCGCGGATGCGCTACGGACGCTCGAGCGAGTCCATTCAGGGAAATCCCCGTGCCGTCTACCGTTTCGTGTATTCTCCCTACTCCCCCGCGGTGGATGTGAGCGCGCGGTTCGAGAAGGACGATGACACAGTGTGGAACGAGCTGCATTTTCTCCATCTCACCCGCAACGATTTTCACTACACCAACTTCACCACTGGGGAGCCTGCCAAGGTGATGCCCATGCAGGCGCCGGGCGTCAAGGGCGTAAGTCATTCTGCCCGGTTTTGGGGACTCATGGCGACCGATAGCGACGCGGCCGGAGTGGGCAAGGGCGGAGTGACCTGCTGGGATGCGTCCGACGAGTTCTACTACTATGCTTGTTTGAAGCGGATTGTCTGGAAGGATCGTGTGGTGACTCGCACGGGCGCGCTCTACTTCGGCCCCGCATTGGATCCGTCCGAGTACAGTCGCTGGCTTTCGCCCACTCCCCCCCTGCAGGTTTCGCTGCTGGAAGGCGGTGTGACTGCGGAGTCCGCAGGGCAGGACAAAGCGCCGCCCGAAGGCGCGCATGAGCTGACGAATGACGCGCTGCGCCTGGTTTTCGCGGACAAGAAGAACGGCTTTGACTGCGTGGGGATCGAGAACCGACTCGCTGGAAACACGCGTTTTGTCCGTGCGCGGGAGGATGCCCCCGGATTGTGGAAGATCGAGTTCCGCACCCCCTACAAGGCAATTCCGGAGGGCGAGGAGGGCGATTCGCACGAGATCGTCATTCTGGACAATCACGCAGAATGCGAACGGACAGTGTCGAAGCGCGCCGGGGCGCTCACTCTCCTGTGGAGGGATCTGGATCTTGGCGATGAGCAGGACGTGGTTGATGTGACCGCCAGGATCCGCCTTCCTGCTGGAGCCTCAGCGAGTGAGTGGCGCATCGATGTGATCAATCGGAGCAAGCGTTTCGGAGTCTACGAGACCAGTTTTCCCTACCTGCCCTCCGTGAATCGTCGCGGCCTTGGCACCACACTTGTGCCGGGCGGCAACTGGGGCGGCAGGCTGCTGGATTCCAAAGGGCGTTGGAACCTGTCCTATCCCTCCACCCAGTGTCCTGTCCAGTTCATGGGCTTCATGCACAATGGCGCGGGGCTCTACCTTGCCTCGCACGATCCCGGCGCCCGGACCAAGCAACTGCGCATCACCGGGGAGCAGGACGCGACCTTCTCCGTGCTGGCCGAAAACGCGACCATGCCCGGCAACAGCCAGAAGAGCGAGATCCCCTTCGTCGTCGCGGCGTACACGGGCGACTGGTGGGGTGCGGCGCGCATCTACCGCGCCTGGGCCACGAAGCAGGAGTGGTGCAAGAAGGGCTGGATCCGCGACCGCAAGGACATTCCGCAGCGGCTCAAGGATCTTGGTTTCTGGTGGATCGAGAGCGGAACACCGGACCGTGTCGGCCCCCTGCTGCTAGAGGCGGAGAAACGTTGCGCTGGCCTGACCATGGGATTGCATTGGTACAATTGGCATAAAATCCCCTTCGATCACACCTATCCCGAGTACTTCCCCACCAAGCCTCGCTTTGCGGAGGTCACGCGGCAACTCACCGCACGCAATCAGCTCATCATGCCCTACATCAACGGACGTCTCTGGGACGCGGAGATCGAGAGCTTCAAGACGGCGGGGTACGCGGGCAGCTGCAAGCAACCATCGGGAGAAAACTACATCGAGACCTACGGTTCCGGGCGCAAGCTGTCGCCCATGTGCCCAACCACCCAGGTGTGGCAGGACAAAGTGGGGGAGATCTGCCACCGGCTCATGGACGAATGCGGTGTGAACGGGATTTATCTCGATCAGATCGGCGCGGCGCGGCCCAAGCCCTGCTACGACCCGAGCCACGGACATCCGCTTGGCGGAGGCAGGCATTGGGTGGACGCCTACCGCAAGATGCTCGACCCCATCAAGGCCGAAGCCATCAAGATGGACTGCGCACTGACCACCGAGAACACGGCCGAGCCCTACATGGACAACATCGATGCCTACCTCACCTGGATCCCGCGCCACGACACCGATGTGCCCCTACTTCCCGCCGTCTATTCGGGCTACACGATCTATTTCACCAGTCCACAGGCGCCCCAGGACAATTTGGACGCCTACGCGCAAGCCCAGGGGCGCGATTTCCTCTGGGGTTGTCAGCTTGGCTGGAACGGAACCTGGATGCTGCAGGAACAGCACCGCGAGAAACTTGATTTCATGCTCAAGGCGAGCCGCCTGCGCGTGGCCGCCAAGAAATTCATGCTGTTCGGGGAGCTTCTTGGCGATATTCGGCCCACGGAGCTTGTTCCGCCGCTGACCACAACCTGGAATCGTCGCAAGCCCCACCCCGCGACGCTGCCCTCGGTCATGGGCACGATCTGGCGGTCGCTGGACGGCGAACTGGCTCTGGCGATGGTCAACACCTGCGCCGAACCACGCACTTTCGTCTACACGGTGAAGCCTGGGGAATTGCTTGCGGAGTCCGCGGCAAACTGGCAGATCGAACGCCTGACCGAAAACGGTAGCATGCCGATGGCCTTTGTCTCAAGCGATGCCATCCACAGGCGCGAGGAGCTTGCGCCGCGCGAGATTCGGGTGCTGACGATCCGCCCCGTTGCGAATGCCTCCGCATTCTCCGCATTGGCGGTGGCGGTGAAGCGGGCCAAAGCCTCTTCGGACGATCCCGTCCTGAAGCGCATGGCGTCGGAGTACTTGTTTCACCGGGCTCTCGTGGGACGGGGGATTCTCATCGAGACGCCCTCGGTCAGCCAAAGAGTGGTGCGGGGAGAACCCTTGGACCTGACTTTCCAGGTCGTCACCACAGAATCATCCGCCGAGCTGGAAGTGGACTGCCGGGGGAGCAAGACTCGCGTGACCGTCCCATCTGGGAGCACCCAGTCAGTCGTCCGTCAGCTTTGGCTCGAGGAGGATGGGGATGGTGTGGCTGAAATCACCGCCACGGTGTGTCTCCCCGCAGCTGGCGTGGAGCGTGAGTGCCCTGTGAAGATTCGTTTTGTCCCCACGGTTTCGGTTCAGGTGAGCGCGCCCCTGGGAGTGCATGGGGGAGAGAGTTTTCTACTGCCTGTGGTCGTGCGGAACAACAGTCGTGCCGTGCGCAAGGGACGGGTCGTGCTACGCGTTCCCGACACCTGGTCGGTCCGTCCGGCTGCGGAGTTCGCAGTGCCTAGTATGGCGCCTGGGGCGACACGTTCCTACCTGCTGACCTGCCGCACGCCTCGGACAAAGGCGGACAATCAGGTCACGCTCTCCGCATTCTTCGCCGAGAACAGCACGCCCGTCAGTCTGCTGCTACGCAAGTCGCGCCCCATCGCCAAAGCTGCGAAGATCGCAAAACCACCCGTGATCGATGGCAGGCTGGACGACTGGACGAGCGAGGTGCAGGTGCGTCTGGGCGGTGCGGCCGGTGGTGTGCAGATCAAGAAGGACTATGGCGACGAGGCCGACTGCGCCGCCACCTATCGCATGGCCTGGGATCGCGATTTCCTCTACCTGGCCATCGAAGTGACCGACAATGCGTTCTTCCAGGATCAGGAAGGATTCACGATTTGGCAGGGAGACTGCATTCAGCTCGCTTTCCGCGCTGGGGCGCCAAACCCGAAGCAGGGCTACGATGGGAGCGAGTTCGAGGTGGGGTTGACGAAGTCCCCGAACGGACCGGTGATGTTTCAATGGGCGCCCGGCGCGGCGGCGGTGAAAGACGGCAAGTTCGCCGTGGTGCGCGGACCGTCCGCGACGGTCTACGAAGCAGCCATCCCCTGGAGCGCGCTGGGTGTGAAGGCACCGAGCAGCGGCAAGCGCGTAGCCTGGTCCACCACGGTCAACGACAACGACGGCGAAGGCTTTCGAGGCTGGCTTGAATGGACCCCCGGGGTATGCGGCGGCAAGGACTCCAGCGCTTTCGGCTGGCTCGAACTGGAGTAGGCAGGAAACCCGCATCGCGGACTTCGAGATGCGTTCTGCTGACTCCGCCCAATACCATGAAGCTTCTGTTTGCGTGATGCCTGGGGTAGGTGCGTAATGTTGCGCGGCTGATGATGTTGCGAACACTACCCTCTTGAGTAGCCTTTTCCTCACACGACAAGG
>JAGLDW010000412.1 GCA_023145395.1 Lentisphaeria bacterium
GAGCTCTCTAAGGGTAACGCCTCAGTCTTGTGGGGTATCACCGAGGATGGCGAACACCAGCGGCACTCCGAAGCACTTGGAGGGCGGTTGCCCTCAACCGCCGTGTCCCCACGCAACTGAGGCGTTACCGTCCCCGCACACGCCTACTTGCGGCCCCAGCTTTGCACACTACGTTATGCACTGCTTCAAGCGATGCCTAGTGGGGGCGAAATGGTCTCGACTGGTCAGGTAGAGCTTGGGTTGCATGCGGAGGATGATCGTTGGCCTCCTTAATCATCGGTCATATTAGTAACTGCGAACAACGAATTCGCCCTCGCCGCTTAACTGCGACGACGTCTCTACTCTGACGCCGGATAGGGGATAGAGACGCTGACTTCTGGCTGGCCGTAGCGCCGTGTAGGCGGGCAAAGCGGTAAGAAACAACAGACTACTGGCCGATCCGCCATGGCTTGTGCACCGCCAAAACGGACCGGCGAGAATAAAAAGCGCGCACTAAGCATGTAGATGCCCTAGGGAAATCTGTTCAGGACGGGGGTTCGACTCCCCCCGCCTCCACCACTTCATCGCTTCTTTCTTGAAGTCCATCGGACGCGTGGCCTCTGCGGAACAACGCACTCGGGCACAAGACTCCCCCGCCTTCCTTGTTTTTCCAAGGAGCACCGTTTGGGTAGCCATTTCGGTTTGCCCGTGTCGTGCTTGTCTCCGTTGTGCTTAGGTGCTTCATTGCGGGAATGTCCCTTTCGTTTGAACGGACGCTGGACAACAGGAAACGGACATGAGTAGGCGTGATGCCGTTGATTTGGTGGCGGAACCGAGAAAAGGGGGTCGGGATGTCGAACGAGCCCAGAACTGATTGCGATATTGACACGGCCTCCGCAGACAGTGCGGTCGGTGCCCGGCGGATCTATTTCGCCGGCCCGTTGTTCAGCCATAAGGAGCTGACGGGAAACCGGTTGCTGGCGGATGCTGTTGATGCGGAGTCCGCAAGCCGCTACACTTGCGTGCTGCCGCAGGACATTGATGTCTCATCCCACACGGCCAAGGACATCCGGGATGCGGACTTCGGGCATCTGCTGGACTGCGACTGCGCGCTGTTCAACTTCGATGGAGCAGAACTGGACTCGGGGACGGTGGTGGAGTTCATCTTCGCCAAAATGATCGACCGGCCTGCCGTGCTCCTCCGGACCGATTTTCGCACGGGGGGCGACCAGTGCGACGGCGATCCCTGGAACCTCATGTGCTCCTTCTATCCACGCACCAGGACCCTTCTGCGCAATGGCATGGAAGAGTACCGGAAGACCTGCGCGGGATCGGGGTCGTTTGGCGAGAATGTGAGGGATACCTACGGTGCGCTGGCACGGGATATCGTGCATGCGTTCGACGCGGTTTTTGCCGAACCCCCGCTCACACAGCATTCTGAGCTGAGCAACAGCCAGATCGAGGCCTGGGCCCGCCTCGCCGCAGGGCTGTAGGCCTGGGCCGTCCGGAAAGGGTTTGCGGGGTTCGCAACGAGGCGGCTCACGGGCCGTTCGCCCTCCATGGTCTGCGGAGTTCGCATGAACACGAGCGAGCCGGAGAAGAGGGATTTTCAGGTCTCTCCCACTGGAAAACACGGTGTCTGGCACTATAGGAATCAGCTACTCCGAAGGGTGTCTTTTCGCCTGCTCTGCATTTCCTTTCCACAAGTTTCAATCCGGTATGCTGCTGTGACTTCTGAACTGGACAAAATCGAAGCCTATTTCTCCGAGGCGACCCGTGTCTGGACTGTGAATCCGGAGCTGGTGCTGAGTCGAGATTTCTTTGCGCTTTGGGAAGAGGCGCAGAGGCCCGTCCCCTTCCTGCTGCCGGAAGGATTCATCGAGCTTTGCAGCTGTCCCATCGAGCTTGTGGAGGACACGAACGGCATCGCTCATTTCCACTGGGATACGCAGGAGAGTTGTGCTGCGTTCACCGTCGAAGGTGCGACTTGCGTGCAGACGTTCCACGTGTTCTTCCAAGAGGGCGTGCCCGTCGTTGAAGATGGGCTGCGGGAGTTCCACGAGGAGGTTGGCATGGCGTTTGGGGAGCGTCTGGAGCTGGTCTACGACGCCATCGCCTATACGCGCGAGCGCTTCCCGGAGCGGGACATCCGCCATCTCAAGGGGCGCGAGTACCAAGAGGCGCTCGACGGCATCGCCGAGTGGCATGATCCCCGATTCGTTCGGACCATGAAGCGGATGCCCGCCAGTTTCCGCGACCGCCTGATCGCCAAGGCGCTGGAAGACATGGCGCCAGACGAGATGAGCGATCAGTTGCTGCTGCCGCTCGACGGCACCTACGCCGACGGGGGACGCGCCGAAGCCGAGGCCATGTTGCCGGACCAGGCGCCCGTCTGCGAAATTCCGGGGCGTACTCTCTGGCAGATTCGACGGGACGTTGAAATCCTGCAGAAACTGGCTCGTCTCACCTGCGATCGTGTCGAGTCCTTCGTGCTGCGTTTCGGGAAGGCCAAAGCGCTGGCAAGTGGCGGTGGCGACAGCGTGGCGCTGCATCTGCCCTGTCCCGGGCGGGCGCCTGTGGCCGAGGGGGATCGCCTGCAGTTGTTTCTCTCCGGAACGCCACAGCACGCCCTGGGCTTCTTCTACATTGATATTTGCGACACGGACATGCTGTATGGACGCGTCCAGTGGGCCGATGGGGCATGCGACACGCCCATCGACAACCTGCTTTGCGCGCGACCCGTGCAGAGCCCAGCCGGTTTCATCGCGGATTGCCTGGAGGAACTGGTCAAACTGATGGAGATCCCCGAGGAGCTGAGCAGTCCTGCACTGCGAAGCGCTCTCGGCCTGGACCCCTTTGTTCTGTCCGCGGGAGAGGCGGGGGGAGGGGCGGATGCCTTCGACCCATCCCAACAGCGGGCGTTCGCATGGGCAGTCAACGACGCAAACCCTCTTGTGCTTGCCCAGGGACCTCCCGGCACGGGCAAGACGACCGTGCTGGAGGCCATTCTCCGTAAATTGGTGAGTCGGGGCGAGCGCGTTCTGGTCACCGCACCCTCCAACACCGCTGCGGACAACGTTGTCCGGCGTGTTCTCGACCTCCCCGTGCTGCGTGTGGGCTACAGCCGGGATGTGGTTTCGCCCGACGTGGCGGAGAACTGCTGGTGGGATGACACGAAGGCGCAGGACGTCTTCGCCGCTCGCCGCAGGCAGTGTGGTGGCGCCATCTACGCGGGCACTCAGATTGGCGTACTCAAGGCACGGCTGGTTCGCTCCGACTTTCGCCGGAACGGCCCCTTCGATGTGATTGTGTTCGACGAGGCGGGGATGACCCGTGGTGATGAGCTTTTCATCTGTCTGCATCTTGCACGGCGGGCGGTGCTGTTCGGCGATCATTTCCAATTGCCGCCCCGGAATCCTCCGGACGGGGTGATGTCCGATTTGCGCCGTGAATGCGGGTTGCTGACCCGTGCTCAAAACACCTTGGCCACACGCAGCACCCTGGAATGGCTTGTGGAACGCCGCAATGTGCCCGTCGCCATGCTCCAGTGCTCCTACCGCTGCCAGAATCCCCGGCTTCTGCGCTTTGCCTCGACGCTCTTCTACGACGCCCGCATCCGGACTAGCGAAAATGCCGAGTACTACCGTCTGTCCTTCCAAGAGAGACAACAGCGCTTCCCCCCCTCTACGCTACGCATGTTCAGCACCTCTCGGCTACCGGATTCTCTGCGGCGGGAGAAACTGGTTCTGGAACGGGGCAAGCCGGGCATCGAAAACCGCACGGAAGCTCGAATCTGCGCGTTGCTGGTGTTCGAGGCGCTGCAGCGCTATCCGCTGGAGGAGGTGACGCTCATCGCGCCCTATCGTCGGCAGGTGCGCTTGCTGCGCAACACGCTGGCCTATGAGCGTGTGGCGTCCCAGTTGCCCGACACGGTGTCCGAGGAGGAATGGCAGCGTTTTCTACGCATGCGCATCTCCACCGTGGACAGTTTTCAGGGGGGTGAAAGCGAGGCGGTGATCATCGACTATGTGCGCAGCAACCCGGAGGGGCGCATCGGCTTCGTCGACGATGCCAATCGCGTGAATGTGGCGCACACGCGCTGTCGGCGCGAGATGACCGTGGTCGGAGACGTCGAATTCCTCAAACAAGCTGCCCGCAATCGCATCTTCCATCGGCTGGAGCGTGCTTGCGAACGGGATGGAGAGCTGATCGAAGTCAGTATGGCGACGCTCGCCCAATGCCCAGAGGTGCCCGTCTAGCGAACTCTTGAGGCTCTTGCAAAACCCCACGCGAGCCGCGCGGCCACGTGGGGTTCTGCAAGAGCCTCTCTTGCATTGTTCATTTCATGCGGGCGAAATCGAGCAGATGCATTTCAGCGGGACAGTTGACGCGGAAGCGAAGGCGGTCCCTCCCGGTCTCGCCGACGCCCGGCGAGACGAGCATGCGCGTGCCGTCCGTCCTCTCGAACCAGCCGCGGTCGAATTGGCGCCCGAACATGGAGGACGTGTAGACGGCGCCGAACAGGGGGAGGCGGAACTGCCCTCCATGAGTGTGTCCCGCGAACACAAGATCACCTGCGGGCCGGAGTTCGCCAGCGACTCCATCGGGCGAGTGGACGAGGGTGATGATGGGTGTCTTGGTCGCGGCTGAATTGTCTCTGGAAGCCTGGATATGCCGCTCGACGAGCCCCCTGTCCGGATGTCCATGACGGACATCGTCCAACCCCGCGAGCAGCAAGTGTCCGTCCGTCCCAGTCGGCGCGATTTCGTTCACCAGCAGACGAAAACCAGCGCCCGCGTAGGCCTCCTGCCAGAAGGTTGTCGATTTCCAGTCGTGGGCGCTCTCGCGGTTTCCCAGCACGGCAAACTTTCCAGTCCGCGCTTCCAGGCGCGCTAGAATCTCGAGCGCTGACGCCAGATCCGCGAGATGGCGAATGAGATCGCCTCCGAAAAGGATCCAGTCTGCTTGGAGTTTGTTTGCCGTCTCGATCAGAGTTTCCGCGCGCCGCAGTCGTGTGTCTCCATTCCAGTGGAGATCGGAAAAATAGAGAATTCGTCGGCCGCCCAGTTCCGGCGTGGGCGCAGGCAGTAGGTTTCTGCTGAGAAACAGTCCGTTCCCCAGTTCGCGGATTTCCGTCGGGACGTCCACGCGCCGCCAGTCCGGATCCTGTCCGTGCCAGAGCCGGAATCTGCACTGCTCGACCATGTTCGCGTCCTGTGGTCTGTCAGGCTCGGTCAATGGTCACTTCCCGCCCAGTTCGTCCCGATTCATAGATGGCGTTGGCGATCTCGACAGCATGCTGGGCGCTTTCGATGGTGATGGCGGGGTCCCGTCCCATATGGATGGCATCGACGAGATCCTCGATATGGGCGCGGTGTCCGGTGGAGCCCACCGCCATGGGATCCGTGGCGACTGTCTCTCCCTCGGGGCGCTGGTCCGGCGGGGCGTAGAAGGCGAGCATTTCCCGCTCTTCACTTCCATCCTCGTCATCCATGAGTTTCCAGGCCCGTAGTCCGTCGGCGCAGTGGATCGTTCCCTTCTGCCCATGGATGAGGATGCTTCGGTTGAGAACACCGCCAAAGGCGCAGGTGGTGGTATGCAGCGTGCCGAGAGCACCGTTTGCGAATGTGAGCAGAGCGACCGTTTTGTCTTCCGTCTCGATGTCGTGATCGTAGACGCCAAACTTGCCGAACACGGACGCCACTGGACCCACGAGCCACTGCAGCAGATCCACCGTGTGGATCCCCTGATTCATGAGCGAGCCGCCCCCGTCCATTTCCCACGTGCCCTTCCAGGAACCATGCGGTCCCTCGTAGTAGGATGACTTGCGGAACCAGGGAAGCGCGGCATGCACACCGATAATGTTGCCCAGGCGCCCACTCTCGACGAGAGTCCGCATGCGCTTGTGCAGCGGGTCGGTGCGGCTTTGAAAAACTGCCGTTGCCGTCACCCCGGCTTCGCGTGCGGACTTCGCCAAGGTCGCGATTCTCTCCGCTTTCACATCGACGGGCTTTTCGACCAGCACGTGTTTGCCCGCGGCCACGGCCTGCAGCGCATGCTCCACGTGCATGCCACTCGGCGTGGCGACACAGATTCCCTGGATCTCGGGATCGGCCAGCATTTCATCATAGGATGCGTAGGCCTTGACCCCGAACTCGTCGGTGCAAGGTGCAAGCCGGTCCGGATCGCAGTCGCATATCGCTGCGAGTCGCGCGCCCCTTGCCGCTTGCACGGCCTTGCAGTGCGCTTTCCCCATTCCCAGGCCAAGGACTCCAAACGCGATGTCGGTCATTGTCTATCTCTCCGATGTGTTCCGTATGTGCGACGCTTCTGCGGACCGTGCCTAAACGTGAAGTCTCCGCTCGCGGTGTCAAGCGTCCTGCGCAAATCCTGGAGGGCGAGCGTACTCGCGAGCCATGCCCTGCGAACATCGCGAGTCCAGTGCGTGCCTTGTTGCTCGCTTTTCGGGGAACTTGGGGCACGGTTTGTAAGACCCGCAGTCTGGATGCCACTGCAAATGCGCCGACAACAGAGAGAGGACAACACTCTATGAAAAACCGCTTGTGCATTGCCATGCTTCTTTGCTGCGTGATCTGCTCTGCGGACTCCGCGGAGACGCTTGTAGCTCCCCTTCTTCGCGACTTGGCGGCACCCGTGGCGCGTGTCCGCGCACACGCCGCCAGGAGGCTGGGTGAGATCCGCGCCAAGCAGGCGCTGCCAAGCTTGGTCAAGGCGTTGGACGACGGGGATGCGGAGGTGCGGCGACAGGCAGTCCGCGCGCTGGCCGAGATCCGCGATGCACGGGCGTCGGCGCCACTCTGCAGAGCACTAGTGGACGAGAGCGCGCAGGTTCGATTTGCGGCCGCTCATGCTCTTGGAGAGCTCAAGGAACCAAGAACGGGCGGCGCGCTCCTGAAGGCGTTCTGTGATCCTGTCTATGCCGTTCGCAACCAGGCGGCCTGGGCGCTGCGCGAGATCGGGGGTGAAGATGTGCTGGCCTCCGTGGCACCACTGCTCGACGACGAGACAGCCGATTTCGAGCACGTCGTCTGGCTGGTGCAGCATCTCGCCGGTGATAAAGCACCCTCCCACTTCGCCATTCTTCTTACGTCGCGGCGGGTCGCACGGCGTTTGGACGGGGTGCGAATTCTCCGTGGGATTGGCAGTCTGAGCGCTACAAAATGCCTGATTTCCGCAGTGGGGGACGCGAGTCTGGAGGTCCGGAAGGCGGTTGTCGAAGCACTTCTGGCAGGGCGCCATGAAATCGCGCTCGCTCCTCTGCGTGTCCGTTTGGCGGTGGAGCCGGATCCCGCGCTCAAAACCCGGATCAAGGAGGGGATTCTGCAACTCATCCTGCATCCCTCGATCATTGGGCACTGGAGCTTCGACGATGATGGAGGTGTCGAAATCGCGAAGGATGTGACTGGACGTGGTGATGATGGCGAGATCAAGGGATGCACTCGCGCCCCAGGCAAGGTTGGCCAGGCGCTGGCCTTTGGGCCGGGAAAGTATGTCGAGTTGGGGAAGGCGCCGTCCATGTCCATGGCCGGACTGCCGATCACCCTGATGGCATGGATCAATTCGGATGCGGACGATGGCGTGGTGGTGGCGCGTGGGGGTGGTTTCAGCGGTTTCAGTCTGTACCTCATGAAGGGACTGCCGAAGTTTGGGATTCACCTGAAAAAAGAGGGTCCGGCCTACATTGCGGTGGGGACGGAACCGGTGCTGGGACGCTGGGTGCATTTGGCGGGCGTGGTCCGAAAGACGAGTGTCGAAATCTATGTGGACGGCAAGCTCGTGGGGACGACGAAGACGCCGGGCTATCTGCTCAACAACGCCGGGCAGGGCATGGAGATCGGCTTTGACACGGCCAACAGCCCCTGCGAGATTGTGACCAACTTCACGGGCCTGATCGACGAGGTCAAGATGTTCCAAACTTCGTTGTCGGCCGCCGAAATCGTGGTGCAGATGAAGCCGGAAAAGCCGGAAAAGCCGGGGGAAGCCGGGAAAGCCGGGAAAGCCGGAAAGTGATCGGTGATCGGTGATCGGTGACCGATGACCGATGACCCGTCACTGTCGTTCGGGGCTCTGTTGCTTTGTGTTTTTTGTCCTCTGTCTGTCAGAGCCCCGCACGGCAGTAAGGGGATCCGCGAACAGGGCTTCGCGGACGGTGACCGGTGACCGGTTTTCAGAACGGAGTTCAGCATGAACATTTTTTTGTCTCGGATTCACCTGCTTTTCCCGGTCATTCTTGTCTTCGTTCTGACCGCGCTGGTGTCTGCTGATGAACGAGCGCTACGCGCTGCGGATGCAATGGTCGAAGCCGCAGGCCGTTCTGGAGGGTTCTGCGTGGTCGTGGAGCCTGCTGACGAAGGCATCTCTCTCGCACTGGCTAAGCAGGGCGTCTTTGTGGTGCAAGCGCTTTGCGCGACCCCCACAGTGCGCGACCAGATTCGGGCGGCGGCCGCTGCTGAAAATCTGACTGGCACGGTGTCGGCCCGTCTGTTTAGCGGCGGCGAACTGCCGTATGTGGACAACCTCGTGAACATCATTGTCAGCGAAAAGGGGCGAATCTCGCGAGGAGAACTGCTACGCGCGCTGGCGCCGCTGGGTGTCCACTCCACTCCCGGTCAAGCGGGGAACCATCCGATGGTCAAGCCCTGGCCAAAGGACATCGATGACTGGACTCACTTCCTGCATGGCGCTGACGGCAATCCCGTGGCCAACGACACGGTGGTCGGCCCGCCACGGCACTATCAATGGGTCGGGGCGCCACTGTGGAGCCGCTCGCACGAGACCGACTCCAGCATGAGCACATTCGTCACTGCCCGGGGGCGGATGTTCAGCATCGAGGACGAAGCGCCCATCAGCCTTGCGGGTCAGCACGATCTGCCTGACAAGTGGGCGTTGATGGCGCGAGACGCCTTCAACGGACTCGTTCTCTGGCGGGTGCCCATCCGTCGCTGGGGCTGGCGCGAATGGAAGAAAAGCTGGTTCAACACACGACCGGGAGACATTCCCCTGAATGTGCAGAAACGGCTCGTGGCCGTGGGCGCCCACGTGTATGCCACCCTCGGTTACCAGGCGCCCGTCACGCAGCTCGACGCGCGCACGGGAGAGATCCTCCGGACCTACACGGGCACCGGGCACACCAACGAGATCCTGGTCCTCGACCGCACGTTGTTCGTCTCTGTGGTCGAGGATGACCGGCTGCGCGTCAAGGCGCTGGACCTCGTCTCCGGACGGATCAAATGGGAGTCGAAAGCACTCTACGAGGGAAGCACGGTGGACTATGTGCGCTGGCGAGCGATGCATGGCGCCTCCGAGCCCGCCAAGCTCGAACCCGCTGCGAATCTCAGCACCGACGGCAAGGTCGTGGCGCTGCTGAACGGCGCGAGCCTGGCCTGTCTCGATGCCACGACCGGAGCCGAACTGTGGCAGCAGGAATTCCCGTTTGCCAAAGGGGACGCGATAGCTGGAAACATACAAGCGGGGAAGAAGGCGTGGATCGGCGCGCTGATCGTGTCCGGCGGCGTGGTGCTCCAGGCCAGCCCCGGGCGCCTTGTCGCGTTCGACGCAACCACCGGAAAGCAGCTCTGGGAACAGGATAAGCGCTACATCGGGCATCTTTGGTACTCGTGGAAAGACGTGTTCGTGACCGGGGGCCTGGTCTGGACTTGGAGCGCCGAGCTGGACGAGGGGATGTTCGACATTGGACGCAAACGGATGCAGCGCACGCGCTGGCCCGAAACACTCAACGGCTACAATCTACATTCGGGGGCGCTGGCGAAGAGCGTTCCTCTCCACAATGCCTTCCGCGCGAATCACCACCATCGCTGCTACCGTGACAAGGCAACAAGCAAGTACATCATCGCCAGTCGCCGCGGCAGCGAATTCGTCTCCCTGGACGGTGGGCCAACGACGGTGGACAATTGGATTCGCGGAACTTGCCATGTGGGCATGATGCCCGCAAACGGCTTGCAGTACGCGCCTCCCCATCCCTGTCAATGCTACGCGGAGGAGAAGCTCAACGGCATGAACGCCGTCGCGGCCCGACGCGTGAAGCCGCTGGTCCCCGAATCGACGGACGCGACCACACGCCATGCCCGAGGACCGGCCTACGGCCTCTGTGGTGATGCGGAGTCCGCGGAGGGTGACTGGCCGGCATTCCGGCACGATCCACAGCGGTCGGGTTCGGTACGCACCACTCTCCCGAGCGCGTGCGTCCAGGTCTGGCGTAGACGCGTTGGCCGTCGCGTCTCACCTCCCGTCGTGGTGGGGAACTCCCTCTTCGTCTCCCTTGTCGACGAGCACCAGGTCATCTCCTTGGATGTGGCGACCGGCTCCGAGCGCTGGCGGCACGCGGCGGCGGGTCGCATCGACTCTCCTCCCACCTACCACAGGGGTGCGCTGTACTTCGGTTCCGCGGACGGTTGGGTGACCTGCCTGCGCGCGAGTGACGGAGAACTGGCCTGGCGGTTCCGCGCGGCGCCGTTGGACTGGCAGATGGGCGCCTTCGAGCAGTTCGAGTCCGTGTGGCCTGTTTCCGGCAGTGTGCTCATCGTGGAGAACACGGTGTATTTCGCGGCGGGTCGCACTTCGCAACTGGATGGCGGCATCTGGCTGTATGGTCTGGAGACGGCAACCGGAAAGGTACTGCACGAGACGACGCTGAGCGGACCTCACTACGTCGCCGACCAGATCGAGCAGAACTTCAAGCTCCCAGAGGGCACACTGCCGGATATTCTCACTTGGAATGGGGCGTTCATCGGCATGCGCACCACGGCCTTCGACCGCGAGCTGAAACGAAGGAAGGGAAAACCGGCGCTCTCCGTTCCCGGCGGCTACTTGGACGACAGCTACTTCAAGCGCATTCCCTGGCGCATCGGACGTAACTACGGTCGCCTGATCGTGCAGGACAAATCGAGCTTCTACTGCATGCGGCAATTCGATTCCCTGACCGGACTGGACCCCACGGTCTTTTTCACGCCGGGGGATCGTGGATATCTGCTGCTGGCACGGGGTGCCGCCGAGGAGGGGAAGGGCTGGTCAAAACGTATTCGCGTGCGTGTCCGGGCCATGGTGGTGACGGCTGACAAACTCGTGGTGGCCGGGCCTCCGGACACGATGGAGAGACACGATCCCCTTGGGCCCTACGAGTCTCGCATGGGAGGTCGCATGCACATTCTCAGCACCCAGACAGGCGAGGATGTGGCGGAGATGATCAAGTTGCCCGCGCCACCAGTGTTCAACGGTGCGGCCGCAGCCAACGGCGCCATCTACATCGCCGACACCGCTGGTGCGATATCCTGCTTCGGGTCGGCACGCAAATGACCTCCCAGAAACAAATGTCGCGCTTTTTTCTCATGACCGGCTTTCCAGTGCCTGCCGCCTAGCTACCGGAACGAGTTTTTCAGTATCTCCGCGGTCTCCGCAAAGGAGAGGCTGTAGCGATCCAGGGCGAACAGACCCCCCATCGTGTCGCGCGCGTTTTCGGCAAGTTTCTCCACCTCGTCTTCCGTGACGCCGAAATCGGACAGCTTCAGATCGTCCATGCCACACCGCACGATGAGTTCCTCAAGCGCTTCCACAAACAGGAAGGGCCTCTTCTCCTCGGGCACGCCCTCGGTGTTCTTTCCCATTGCCTTGGCAAGCTCGATGAATCTGCCGGGCACCTTGTCCGCGAAGAATGTGAAATAGGCTTTTGAGAGCAGAATCAGGCCCGCGCCATGCGGCAATTCGGGATGGTGCGCGGAAAGCGCGTGTTCCATGGAGTGCTCGGAGGTGCAGCAGGAGGTCGATTCGACGAAACCGGACAATGTGTTCGCCAACGCGATATCGGTTCTGGCCTCGAGATTGGTTCCATCGGCGATGGCGATGGGCAGGCTCTTGTTGACCAGTTCCACGCTCTTGAGCGCATACATGTCGCTGATCGGCGTGGCAATGTTGGCGATGAAACCCTCAACCGCGTGAAAAAAGGCGTCGAACCCCTGATAGGCAGTCAGTTTCGGAGGCAC
>JAGLDW010000413.1 GCA_023145395.1 Lentisphaeria bacterium
TCCGCTTCGGTTCCCGTTCCCGCCGTGGTGGTGATCGCGAGGATCGGCAGGGCGCCATTCGGCACATCCTGTCCCTTTCCCGAGCCCCCGTTGACATAATCCCAGTAGTCTCCGGGATTCTTGGCCATGAGGGCGATGCTCTTGGCGGAATCGATGCTGCTGCCCCCGCCCAGGCCAACCACAAAGTCGCACCCTTCCGATCTCGCCATCGCAGCGCCTTCCATGACATGGCGTTTCACGGGGTTGGGAAGAATCTGGTCGAACACCACGTTCTCCACTCCCTGCTCCCGGAACAGGTTCTGAACTCTCTCCAGATAGCCGTTCTTTCGCATGGACGTGCCATTGCTGATCACGATCAACGCCTTCTTGCCAAGCGGTGGCAAAGACCCCAATTCGTTCAGCTTTCCCGGTCCGAACAAGACCTTGGTTGGGATGTAATAGTCGAAAATCATCAGCGCTTTTTCTTCTGCTATGCCCATCTGCTCTTCTCCGGTTGTGATCAGCATCTGCTCGGCGGGAGTGATCATCGCGTTGTTTCGCATGCGAAAGAGGCACGATCATGCTCACCTTCATTATACACCGGAAATATGTGGGTGACTGGCGGGAGAACAACGTCTGGCGCTGCCCCTCGCTAGCGGCCCAGAGTGTCAGCTACCCCGACTACGGCCGAAACGGCCGCGTCCCCGCAGCTATCTTTCGCGGAGTGCGTCCGGAGCCGCCTCGGTCCGGGCGAAGGGAGCGGGATGCGCTCGCCCTGTTGATGGCGCAGTACTCGGACCGGGAGTTCACCTTCCCCGAGAGCGCTCTGGGGAGAATCGTCATCATCCGGATCGACCTCGACGAGATCACGGGCAAGCAGGCACTGTAGCGAGAAGCTGCAGCCAGTCAGGACAGTTTCACTAGCATGCGTGGCAGACTCCGTATACGCTGCCTGCGGGACGCGGACGCGTGGACAAAGAGGATTTCGTAGGTGGCGTTCACACCGCCGTCTTTGCACTGGCACTGCGTCTCATAGGCGGCGATCAGGCGTTGTAGTTCCGTGCGGCTCAGCAGGCACCCGGCGTCTGGCGCCTGTCCAGTCACCCCCTGGCGGTTCAGCGTGCGGAGGAACTCGCGCGCGGAGGGATGACGGACGCCCATGCTCTCGGAGCGTGTGTTGACGATCTCCAGTCCGGCGGCACAAACATCTTCGAGCACATCCTCTTTCCTCGGCAGAGAGGGTAGCGCGAACTTGTGCGGCGCCACTTCCCGGCGCAACTCGTGCAACTCTCGGAGCGTGCCCTGGACCATGAGAGAAAAGATCATCGCGCCTTCCTTGGTCAGCACGGAGGCGAGGTGCCGCAGCGTGTCCCCCAGCTCGTCCACCCAATGCAACGCCGAGCTGCTGGTGATCAGATCGTAGGTGGATCCCAAGCGCAGATCCTTCACATCGGATGCCAGCCAGCGCACGTTCTGCTGGTCGCCGAGCCGCTCTCGGGCGCGAACAATCATGCCCGGCGCCAAGTCCATCGCAAGGATCCCGGCTTTTGGGAACCGCGTGCAGAGCTGCTCCGTCAGGTAGCCTGTTCCACAGCCGATCTCCAGCACCTGTGGTGCTCTGGAAGGTGTGTGCAAGCACTGTGAGTCGGACACCATGTCCGCCACTGCGCAGGCCACGGCCTCCTGAACACCTGGTTGCTGCTCGTAGGTGCCAGCCGCCGCCGAGAAGCGGGCCGCCACATGCCTGCGTCGCGCCTCACTCATGAGTGGGCCTCCAGAAATATCCGTATCCGCGAGGCGACAGTGACAGTGCTTTGCGCGGCCAGCGCATGTCCTCCCTCGGGAAATTCCACAAGCTGGCTGTCCGGCGCGTGGTTATGCAGCCATTCCGCAGCAGCGAATGGGACGATCCGATCCTCTCGTCCGTGCAAAACGAGGCAGGGAGTCCGAAGGGCATGGACATGTTCCCTGAAATCACTATCGCGCAAATATTTCAATCCCTTCGCAAGCTCATCCGTCCCCTGCGCCAACGCCGACATCACGAAGGGCCGAGTCTCCACCTCTTTCACCACGAGCGGTTCCGCCATCCGAGCCGCAAAGGTGGTCAAAACACTCTCGGGATCGCGCCGCAAGCCCACCATCATCGCGCGCAGTGCGGCGAGCGGGGTGCCATGCGGGAAATCATCGTCCGCGCAGAACTTTGGCGTTGCGCCAAGCAGAGTCAGGGTCTGAAACCGGTCCGGACAGAGCGCGGACGCTTCGAGAGCGACGATCCCGCCAGTGGACCAACCGACCACGTGCGCGGGGCCATCGCCCCGTTCAAGCTCGCGTCGCAATCCCGCAGCATAGGGCGAGGCGGTGTCCGAAGGATCGTCCGCGCCACGTTCGCGTAGTTCGCGCAGGGAAAGCGCGCATGCTCCATCAAGCCCGATTTCCTCGGCAAGCGTGCGCATGGGATCAGCGGATACGCCCCAGCCAGATAGCAGAATGACACAGTGCGGCATCACAACACTCCTTCCTGGCGGGCGGCCTCGGCGAGTGTCTGGGCGGTTCGGTCGAGGTCCTCCGCCGTGTGGGCGAGAGTCACGGAGAGTCGCAGTCGAGCCGTTCCCTCCGGCACGGTCGGGGGGCGGATGGCGATGGCTAGAATGCCGGCTTCGCGCAGGCGCCGCGACAGAGCAAGCGCCCGTTCGCTATCCCCCACCATGATGGGGATGATTTGGCTTTCGGAGGCACCTGTGTCGAAGCCCAGCTCGTGGAGCTGGCTGCGGAATCGTTCAGCCCGGTCCAGAAGCGTCCGCCCAAGATCTGGTTCGTGCTCGAGCGCCTCGAAGGCGCCGAGGCATCCGCCCATGACCGCAGGGGGGGGCGCCGTGGTGTAGATGAACGCGCGGGCTCGGTTGACCAGCCACGATTTCATGGCGGCGCTGCAGGCGATGAAGCCCCCGTAGTTGCCCAGTGCCTTGCTGAGTGTGCCCATGGAAATGTTCACGCATTCCTGTAGCCCGTGCTGGTGGACCAATCCCGCGCCGCAGGCGCCGAAAACACCCGTGGAGTGGGCTTCGTCCACCATGAGCATGGCGCCGTGCGCTTCCGCCAGCGCGGCAAGTTCCGGCAGCGGCGCCAGATCGCCGTCCATGCTGTACACCGACTCGATCACCACGAGCCTCCGACCCGCGGAGTCCGCATTTTTCAGGCGCTGGGCGAGATGGGACGGATCGTTGTGCCGAAAGCGAACCAATCGTGCCCGGCTCAGCGCGACGCCATCCAGGATGCTCGCGTGGACCAACTTGTCCGCAAACACCGTGTCGTCGCGACCAACCAGCGCGGGAATGACACCGACATTGGCCAGAAAACCGCTGCCAAACACCAAAGCGTCCGGATAGCCTTTGTGACGCGCGATCACGCGCTCGAGCTGTTCATGGATCGGCAAAGTGCCCGTGACCAGGCGGGAGGAGCCCGCGCCGCAACCGTGTGCCGCCAGCGCCGCGGCGGCGGCGTCTCGGACGGACGGACGGTTCGCGAAATCGAGATAGTCGTTGGACGAGAAGTTCAGCAGCGCGCATTCGTCCTGCACGATTCGTCCGCCTGCGTCGGGGACCGTGCGGAGTTCGCGCTTCAGGTGTCGCGTGCGGAGTTCGCAAAGCTCGGATTCGATCCAGCTCTCACAGCGCATAGTCCATCTCCAGGTCCTCGAGCATCTGGAGGTCGGTGTCCACATCGCGCCCAGCCACGGTCAGCAGCGGGCCGACCATCATCCCCGTGGCGCCGGCGTGGAAGATCATGCTCTGCAGATCGCGCAGCAGCAACCGTCCCGCGCAGACCTTGACCTCTGCGGTGGGGTTGACTAGGCGGACCATGGCGATGGCGCGCAGGATCTCCCAAGGTTTCATGGGGGGGCGGTCTGCAAGCCGCGTGCCTGGGATTGGGACGAGAAAATTGAGGGGAATGGCATCCACACGCTCGCTCTGCAGGGCGAGGGCGAACTCAACCCGCTGCTCCAGGCTCTCGCCCAGGCCCATGATGCCTCCACAGCACAGCTCCAGCCCCACATCCTTGACCGCGCGCACGGTTTCGAGGCGTTCGGCATAGGTGTGCGTGGTGCAGATGGATGGGAAGAAGCTTTCCGATGTCTCGAGATTATGATGGAAGCGCTTGAGCCCATTCCTCTTGAGCTCCGCGAGCTGTTCCCGATCGAGACAACCGAGGGAGGCGCACCAATGCGTCGACTCTCGGCTCTTGGTCCGGACCGCCTCGCAGATCGTTTCAAAATCGCTCCCGGAGAGCGCGCCTCCGCTGGTTACCACGCCAAAATGGCCAATGGGCAGCGCGGCGGATTGCTCATAGGCCTGCTGGATTTGTGGGAGGGAGCGCATGGCGAAGGAGTCCGCATCCGTGCAATGGTGGGCGGACTGCGCGCAGAATGCACAATCTTCTCCACAGGCACCACTTTTCGCATTGAGAATGGAGCAGAGGTGGGCGGTGTTGCCAAAGCGCCGCCGCCGCACAGCATCCGCCGCCGCCAGAATCACGGGCATGTCCGCCACGTCCGCGGCGACGATGGCGCGCGCCACGTCCTTGCTCACCGGCAGGTCATTGGCAACCGCGTTCTGCAGATCGTCGAGAAGTGGTTGATTCATGGACTATGTCTCCAGGAAATTTAGGATTATGGATTGATTCACCACGAAGGCACGAAGGACCTGGAGCAGGCTTCACCCGCTGACTTCGCCCCCATCGGCCTTGTGCCGGTGGAGCGAGAGATTGGTATTTTGGGGGCTCTTTGTGCAACTCGCCCCCCCTCCCGGCCGCAGGCTGGAAGCCTGCGGCCGGGAGGGAAGAGGAGGGCAGAGACTCTCCAAGATCTTGGGATGATCTCTCTCACCACTGGCACAAGGCCAGTGGGGTCGTCTCGTTTCCCTGGTTTTTCTTCCGTGTGTGCTGTAGTTCCTGCCTTCTCTTTAGGACTAGAATTTCGCCACATGAACATCGCCGCCGACGATCTCCTTGGTGATGCCGTCGGCGAGTTGAAGGATCAGCGTCCCAGTCTGCGAGACGCCTGTGACGAGACCGCGGACCTCCTGCCCTAGGGTCTCGACCGTGACGGTTCGTCCCGT
>JAGLDW010000414.1 GCA_023145395.1 Lentisphaeria bacterium
ATGGGCTATGGTGTCCTGGAGACCCATGTAGTCACTTTTCCGGCTTCCCGAACGGTTGGCGGAGAGTTGTTGCGAAGCGCAAATTGAGAGGAACAGCATGTACTATTCGAAACGACTCGCCTCGCGATTTCTTGCAGTGGCTGCTTTGGCACTTCTGGTCGTCAGTGTGACTCATGCTGCGGACTGGCCTGCCTATCGGCACGATTTTGGGCGCAGTGGGTTGACCGCCGAGCAACTGCCATCGCCGCTGCACCTGCAATGGACCTATCAGGCGCAGCATGCGCCTCGTCCCGCCTGGCCCGAGCCTGGCCGGGAGCTGCACCGGCAGGCGTTCGACTATGCTGCGGACGTGATTGTGGCGCAAGGACTGGTTCTGTTCGGGTCGTCCGCCGACCACAAACTCTACGCTTTGGACTTGGCGACGGGCGCCGAACGATGGTCCTTCTTCACGGGCGCCCCCATCCGCTTTGCCCCCGCAGTCGAGGGCCAGCGCGTGTTCGTCGCGTCCGACGATGGTTGTGTGCGCTGTCTGGACTTGGTCAAAGGCACGCTTCTCTGGGAGTTCCACAGTGGCCCCAGCCGCGAGTGGATGTTCGGCAACGAGCAGATGATGGGCAAGTGGGGCATTCGCACCGGGGTTGGGGTGGACAAGGGAGTTGTCTATTTCGCTGCGGGCATGTGGCCGTCGGAGGGGGTCTATCTCTACGCTTTGAACGCGGGCGATGGGAAAGTGGTATGGCAGCAGCTCGAGACAGCCACGCATTATCAAAGACAGCCCCATCCTGGGGCATACGCCCTGCTTGGCGTCGCCCCCCAGGGGTATGTGGTCGGCAATGACACGCAAATGTTCATTCCCACCGGACGCAATGTGCCGGCCGCATTCTCTCGCAGCAATGGCGCCTTCCAGTACTACCGCAGCGCCCCCGACGGCTGGGGCAATCGCTGGGGGGGCGTCTGGAACATGATCATCCGCGACAAGCTTGTCGGCTGGCGTGGACATCACGTGCCCGACGCCAATGTCATCATCGGCGAGGGCAAGCCGAATCCCGCGGATGGCATCATCGCCTACGACGCCGCCAGCGGGAAACGGGCGCTTGAGATCGCCGGCAAGCTCCGCGCCGTGGCCGATGGCTCCGTTCTCTATGCGTCCGGCGGCGGAAAGGTCGGCGCCTACGACCTTGACGGCTGGTTTGGAGGCAAGGGATGGAAGGCAAAATGGGAGAGTCCCATCGGGCGGACCTACGCGCTGATCAAGGCGGGCGGCGCCCTCGTCGCAGGCGGGGCGGAAACCGTGGCTGTGTTTGCGCCTGGGGATGGCAAGAAACTCTGGGAGGCAAAGACCGACGGACAGGCCCGCAGCTTGGCGGTTGCCGACGGCTGTCTCCTCGTCAGCACCACCACGGGCCGGGTGTTCTGCTATGGCGTCGGCGAGAAAGCGCAGCCACCGGTCCACAGCCCCGGCGTGGACGGCGTGCTCGCAAACCGACTGGGCGCGGATCAGAAAGCCGCCGCCCGCGTCCAGGCTCTTCTTGAGACCACTGGAGTCACGGAGGGCTACTGCCTCGCCCTGGCCACAGGCGGCGCGCCCTTTCTCTATCAACTTGAACAGGCATCGAAACTGACGATCTTCGTGCCTGAGCCAAACGTTGTCAAGGCGACGAAACTGCGCTGCGAGATGGATGCGGCCGGGCTGTATGGCGCCCGCACGGTGGTGCATGTCGGCGATTTGGCGACTCTCCGCTACCCGACCTATTTTGCAGATCTGATCATCGTCGGCGATGGCACTGCTGCTAGCCGGAGAGGACTGTCCTCCGTAGAGCTGTATCGCCTGCTGTGCCCCTGCGGTGGTGTGCTCTACATTCCGGTGAAAGGTGGTCAGCGCTCCCAGGCGAAGGTGGTCAAGTGGTTGAAGCAAGGGGGTGTGTCCGCAGCCGAGATCAAGAAGATGTCCGGCGCAGTTCTTGTCTCCCGCGGCAAGCTTCCGAAGAGCGACGACTGGACCCACCAGTATGGCAATCCAGCGCGCACGGGTTCGTCTGCAGACGAGCGTGTGAAACTGCCGCTGCGTCTGCTCTGGTTCGGCGAGCCGGGTCCGGCCACAATCGTCAGTCGTCACTGGCAGGGGCCCGCGCCCCTCTGCGTTGACGGACGCATGTTCGTCACGGGGCAGTTCCACATTTCGGTGCTCAACGCATACAATGGGCGCATGCTCTGGCAGCGCAAGTTCCCCAGGGCGGCCCGCTGGTCGATGCCCGGCAAGGGCAGCAATGTGGCAGCCACGGTGGACAGCGTCTTCCTAGCCACCGGCGACCAGTGCGAGCGCATGGCCGCTGCAACGGGCGAGACCCTGAATACAACCCGTATTCCCGAGGTCCCCGAGCTGTCTGACGATCTTAGAAAATTGCTCGATACCTGGTGTTTTCTCGCCGTGGATGGCAAGCAGCTTCTGGGGAGCATGGGTGCCAGCGAGTCCGCGGGAAAATGTATGTTCTCGTTGAAGAAGGACACCGGTGAACTCGAATGGGCCTACATCGCTTCGGGCTCTGTCCCGAACAACGGCGTTTCGGTCGGGGACAAGATGGTCTATCTGATCGAACGGATCAGCAACATGGACGCGAAGGCAGCTCGGAGACGCGGACAGAATACCGATGCCGGCAAGCGCCTCGTGGCTCTTGATCGAGCGACCGGCACCGTTCGCTGGGAGACGCAGGAGAAGATCGGTCCGCGCACCACCCTGTGGCTCGCCAACGGCATTCTGGTCGCCATTGGCGGCGGTGGCCTGACAGGCTACGCGGCCGACTCCGGGGAAGTCCGCTACACGCGCACGGCCAGTTTCAGGCGGTCTGCCGTCATCGCCAGGGACACGATCTATGTGCAGCCCCTCGCATTCGATCTCCAGACCGGCGAATCCCGGCTTCGCAACGATACGTTCACAGACAAGAAATCTCCCTGGAACTTTGTTCGCTCCTACGGCTGTGGCAGCATGGGCGGCGGCCCCAACCTCCTAGCCTTCAGGTCGTCCACCCTCGGTTTCTACGGGTTGGACGGGGACACTGGCATCCACAATTTTCCCGCGATCCGCGCGGGTTGCTGCCTCAACGCCATTCCCGCCAACGGCCTGCTCCTCATGTCTCCCGGCGACGCGGGATGCTCGTGCAGCTACAGCTACCAAACCACCCTCGCGCTCATTCCCGACGCCACGCGGGACAACTGGGGCGTCTTCCACGACCGGCTACCCAACACAACCGTGGATCGGGTATCGCTCAATCTCGGTGCTCCCGGAGACCGTCGTGCACCGGACGGCACCCTATGGCTCGGATATCCACGTCCGCGCGGATCGCTCGTAATGAGTTTCGATGCAGAAGAAAAACATTATACCGGTGGCGGATGGTTCTGCCACGATCCATTTTCAATGGATGTTACCGGTACGGAAACTCCATGGGTGGCACGCTCCGGATTAAGAGGTGCCCGTTTGCTGGACATACCACTTGTTGGTAAGGGCGAAGGATCCGCTCTCTACACCGTACGTTTGACATTTGCGGATATAGACAACACCGCGCCTGGCAAGCGTGTATTCGATATTAAGATCCAAGACAAGCAATCCGCCAAAGGGATTGATGTTATGCGAGATGCAGGCGGAGGTTCAAAGGTTATCGTAAAGGAGTTCACTGGTATTCATGTAGATGAAAATCTTAAGATTGAACTTATTACAAAAAACAAAAAACCTTCGACCTCTGAAATGCCGGTCCTTCAAGGTGTTGCT
>JAGLDW010000415.1 GCA_023145395.1 Lentisphaeria bacterium
ATGAACAGGACTTGGGTGCGGGCTGGGGCGAGGTCTATCTGCCGCACGCCCTGGATCGGAAGTATCCGCAGGCTGGACGGGAGTGGGGATGGCAATATGTCTTTCCGGCCCGGGATGTGTCGAGGGATCCGCGAAGCGGCAAGACGCGTCGGCATCATGTCGATCCCAGTGTGGTGAACAAGGCGATCAAGGTGGCGGTTCGACGTGCGGAGATCGTGAAACGCGTGAGCGCGCACACGTTTCGCCACAGTTTCGCCACGCACCTGCTGCAGCGAGGCACGGACATCCGCACGATCCAGGCGCTACTTGGGCACAAGGATATTTCGACCACCATGATCTACACGCATGTTCTTCAGCAGGGAGGACACGGCGTCGCAAGTCCTCTCGATGATCTTGATGTGTGAAAAGCAGCGGGTCGTGCGGGCACGGCATCCAGGATATTCAGGAGTTGCTCGGACACAACAGCATCGAAACGACGATGATCTACACGCACGTGGTCCGGGAGCTGAAGACGGCGGCGGCGGGTCCAGCTATGTCGTGTGCAAACACGTTTTTTGAGACGAAGTGACTCACGAGGGAGACAATAAATGACTCACATTTTGAATTTCGCCCTTTTCCTTTCAGATTTATTCAAGTAGCTGGTTGATAGTCTATTGCAGCAACGTAAACCTTTCGTAACAGAGCCAGAAACGATGTGGCAGTTTTCGATACAAACGGCATTCCCGAACTGTACGGCCGGGCTGTTGAGTTCAAATCGACCAGGCAATCGCCAACACAGCAATATCTCTCTACAAGACAATTGAGGGAACGAGTTCGGGATTCGACGATATGTAACCGTTAAGCTGGTGCTTGGTGAGGTCGCAAAGTAGGTTCGCCGGGCCCCGGTGATCCTTCCGGCGGACAACTTCGTGTGTGTACGGAACGGAAGAGGGTGCACTGGGGCCCAGCGCACCTACTTGGAAGCACCAGCTTAACGGTTACTCGTAACACGTTGGCCTATAACATCTAAAATCCGAAATCCTAAAATCCGAAACGTGACCATAAAGGAGACACCATGAGAAAAGAGAACTCGAAGATTTGCTGGAATGCTATGTGCCTTGCCCTGATGGTTTTCTGCCTGGGAGCGCATGCGCAAAATGCGGACAATGGTGTGCCCGATGCCGACGGTCTGGCGGCATGGTGGTCGTTCGACACGGCGCGGGACGGTGTCGTGTCCGATCAATCGGGCAACGGCAATGACGGAAAACTGATGGGTGGTGCCAAATTGGTGCCCGGAATCCGGGGAAAGGCGCTCAGTTGCAACGGAGTCGATGCCTATCTCGCGTGTGGCTGGGATGCGGCTCTCAACTCCCCCACCGCTCTCACGGTGGAAGCGTGGGTCCATCCGAAGGGGACGCACCAAAAGGGCTACGGCGGCATCATCAACAACTTGAATGGATCAAGCAACAGCCGGTTGCTGCTGAATGACGGAGGTGCCTTGCTCGCCCAGTTGCACGGCACCAGCTCGAGTGTCTCGGGACCGGTCCTGCTTGACGACCTCTGGAACCACGTTGTCTACGTGTTCAACGGCACGGAGGAGTGTTGGTATCTGAATGGACGACAGACCCACGCTGCGCCGTTTGTCGGGCCCTTGCCAAGCGGGAGTGCGGCGCCAACCATCGGCTGGGGATTCAAGGGACCCGATTTCTACCATTTTCGGGGCCTCATCGACGAAGTGCGCATCTACCGACGTGCTTTGAACGCGCAAGCTGTGTCCATCCGCTATGAAAAACTCGCGGGGCCGGTGAAAGCCAAACTGGTACGACGCAGGGCGGAGCAGCAGCGTGCCAGCGAGGTGATGGACTTCGTCGACCATGGCGTTCCAGCCCGCCTGGGGACACGGCGCGGCCTGGTTGCCACATGCGATGCGAATGGTCGGCCTCTGGTCCTGATCTGCAGCATGGACAACTTCAAACGCACCTTGCGCAGTTCTCTGCTGGTGGTGGATGTGCTGAGCGGCGTCACGGAGCAGTACTGGTATCCGAAGAGAGAGCAGCCTGTGGGTGAGGACTACGCGCTGCTGCTGGCGCGGTCGGGAATGTTCTACACCATGTTCGGCCCGCATTTTCTCGAGTTCGACCCCACGGCTCGCGCCTGGACATTCTCGCGTCTTGGGCCGGGTATGGCCATGTCATTCACCGAAGCGCCGGACGGAACGATCTACGCCGCGACGTATCCCGGCAGTCATCTCGTATCGTTCAATCCGAAGACACGCGCATTCACAAATCACGGCTCGCTGGATCCGACCGAAAAGTATCCGCGCTCATTGGCCGTCGATGACGCGGGCTGGGTCTACTGTGGAATCGGGGTGGCGAAATCGACCCTCGTCGCGTACAATCCACGCACGGGGGAGAGACATCGGCTCCCTGATGATGGCCCTCGCAAACCCGGCGCCGCCGCCGTCTTCCGCGCACTCAATGGCAGAGCCTACGCGTATTTGAAGAGTGGCGGTCAGTGCTATGAGCTGTTCGAGGGAAAGGCCACACCGATAGCCAAGCCAGCCGCCGCCAAAGACCCGATCAAGACAGCCAGTCAGGGCAGCTTCTTTCCAAACTTCCCCGATGGCCGCCGAGTCGCCGGGGTCAGCTTGGCCGAAAAATGGCTCGATGTGGCCGAACCGGAGAAGGGGCCCACGCGGCGGATCGAACTGACATACGATTCGGAGGGCCCGGGCATTCTGTCGGTGCTCTCCGGCCCGGACGGTCTCGTGTACGGTTCCACCGGACTGCCACTGCATGTTTTCAGCTACGATATTGAAAACGACTATCTCGAGGATATGGGCGAGGTTCGTCATGGCGCACACTACAACGCGCTGACTTTGCAGGGACACCGGATCGTGGGCGCGGCGTATTGTGGCGGATTTCTTTCCTCCTACGACACCCGGCGTCCGTGGACCAACGAGATCGGACCGACGCCAAACCCCGTCTTCCACGGCAATTGGGCCAGGGATTTGACGCGTCCGGCGGCATTGCTCGCCCATCCGGATGGCAAGCACGTCGTCATGGGGGGAATGCCCGCCTACGGGTATTGCGGAGGCGGGCTGCTCATCTACGACTTGGCTGCGGACACGCACCAGTTGCTGACGCACGAGCAGGTACTGCCCGGACTCAGCACCATGGCGCTCGCCGCGCTGCCCGACGGAAATGTGGTGGGCGGCGCGAGCACCGCTCCCGGTACGGGCGGACATGCGGTGGCCACGGAGGGCGCACTGTACTTGTTCGACTGGAAGCAACGCAAAGTCGTATTCCAAACACACGTGAGCCACGCGGCAAGTGTGAGCGAGGTGAAAGTGGGCGCCAACGGGCTGGTGTATGGATTTGCCGGTGGCAAGCACTTCTTCGTGTTCGATCCGAAGCGTCGGGAGATGGTGCATGAGGAAGACTTGGGACAATACGGACAGACGGCGGGAGGCCAGGCGCCAAGGATGCTGCTGACCGGACCGGACGGGAAGTTCTACGCTCTGTTCAATCGCAATATCGTCCGCATTGACCCCGAGACCTTCGAACACGAATCCGTGTTGCGTCCTCCAGCGGTCATTGGCGCGGGAATTGCCATCGAGAAGGGACGAATCTTCTTTGGCAGCGGTTCCCGCCTGTGCAGCTGCCGCCTGCCCCTGGCCGACCCTGCACCGCCCACAACGCTCAAACCTGTGTGGCGCATGTTGAGATCGGGCACCCAGAGCGATCGCACGATCGTCTCGCTGCATTGCAGTTCACCGGATGGGATGCAGCCTGTCCCCGCCACGCAGAACGCCCTGGCCATCGATGTGGCCGGCAAGTGGCTCGTCCAGGAGGCGAGTGGCGCGCCCGGGGGTGACGACAAGGCGGGATGGGCAGGTGCTCTCCTGGTGAATGGGCAAGGACAGACGGGAACCGGAAGTGGCCGCTTCCTCGGCTCCTTCCTCTCGCCCGGATACCGCTATGTTCTCGGAGACGCGACCTCTGCATACAAGCCCGGTCTGCTCTCGCGCCACCACCGGCATCTGTTCTCCCTGGGCCCCGACCTCTTCGTGGTCATGGACGAGGTGGCGACTCCCGCACCCGCAAACTGCGAATGGCGACTCCCCGGAGGGAAAGACGCCGAGATGACACCGCATGGTTCGGGGGCATTTGTGGGGCAGGGCTCCGTGTCTCTGAAGGTTGCCATGGTGGGACATGCGAACGATGACGTCCGCGTCCATCCCGCTGATGGAGGCGTCGGCGCCTATCTGTCCGTGGCTGGTCGCCCGGCGGTTTCAGAGCAGTTGTTCCGCTGTGTGTTGCGCCAGCAGGTGACTCGCAAGGCTACCGCAGGAGTTCTGGAAGTGGGGCGGCTACCGGTTGTTGCATCCTCAGAACGCGAACAGCGCCTAGTCCGGGGAGCCGGGATCACGGGGATCTTCTACCGCGGCAAGGAAGCCGGTGATTTCATCACGTTTGAGGTGAGCGTGCCGAAAACTGGCACGTTCGAGGTGGTGGGGTGCCACTACCAAAGCCCTCTATACGGCACGCTGCAACTCAAGGTTGACGGAAAACCGCAAGGGAATCCCTACGACGGATATGGCAGAAGTGTGGACGTGGTGGAAGGCATCTCCTACGGCACGTGCCAACTCACGGAAGGCAAGCACACATTCCGCTACGAGATCACTGGCAGGAACAAAGACTCCGGCGGCCATTTGGCGGGTATTCTGTCGATTCAGCTTCTGGAAACAGGGGATGCGGAAAACGTGGTGGCGGTTTCTTCGCTGGGATTCCAGACTTCCCCCCTCGAAACACCGACTGCGGTTGGCCTGTCAGTGACAGATCCCGACGGCAAGAGCATCATCCTTCTCGGGCGTGCGAAGGCGGGTCGGGAAGCCAAAGCAGATGCCTGTCAGTTCATCGGCGGGCATGCGGCCATTCGCACGGACACCGACGGCACAACGCGCATGTATGCCCTCTATCGCGGCACACAGCTGTCGTTTGGCGGACGCCGACTCGTGAGCGCTGAGAAAGAGTGCTCCGCGTCGATAGCCATCGAGGGACGCGCGCTGACCGGCCTGGTGAAACTGGAGGAAGCTGGGATTGTACACCTGCACGTCCCTCGTCTGAACAGCCTGCGCATCCGGGGGCGGGAGACTCCTCTCTCCGACGTCTATACCGCAGGCACGTCGCAGGTAAGCCTTACGTTACAGCCTGGCAGCTACGCGATCACCGGTGAACTAGCTCCCAAGAAAGCGGGACCATGATGAAACGGAAGGGATATGCCATGTTTTCGATGCTCCTATGCGGTGCCATGGCGGGTGCCGCCACTCCGCGCAATCTCGCCCTTGGCAAGTCCTACACGTTGAGCGACCGGCCAAACTACAGCCTTTGCACCGACGGCGCCGACGCGGTCCAGCTCACGGATGGCAAGCGTACCGAGGGCAAATTCTGGACCCAGAAGACGACGGTTGGCTGGTCTAGCGGAGGCCTGAAGGGCATCACCATTGATCTGGGCGACGTACACTCGATCGGTGGCGTGCTGCTGAGCACGGCCGGCGGCGTGGCGGGAGTCCATTGGCCCACACAGATTCAGATGTTTGTGAGCACGGATGGACGCGAGTGGCACCCGCTGGGCGACCTGATCGTCCTCTCGTCGCGACTGGCGGCGGCTCCCAAGTACGGAGAATACGCAACGCATGAGTTCCGGACGGATGCGCTGAAAACACACGGACGGTTCGTGAAGTTCCTTGTGGACCTCGAAGAATTGTATTTCTTCTGCGACGAGATCGAGATCCACGAAGGCGACCCCGCATTCCTGTCCGCCGCATACGAGGGCACACCAGTGACGGATGTCATGGCGCGCATGCGCAGCCTGGCCTCCATGCGACCCGTCAAGGAGCAACTGCGGCGCGATCTTGTTGCGGCGACCGATGACCTGGCAAAAGCGAAGCTTGCCGAACCGCTGCGGGAAGCCCTGACGGAGAAGGCCAATACGCTGGTGCGCCGGATTGATACGATGCCCGATATCCACCTCGAGACCTTTCGCGCCGTGCTCCCGATGAATGCGCTTGAGCGCGACATTTTCCGGTTTCAGGCAGAGGTGTGGCGTGCCGAGGGCAAGGCAGCGGTGCGGCTATGGAAAACGCATCGCTGGGATCCGCTTGCACCGTCGCAGGAACCGAGCGGCTCCGAACCGGGCTTGGCAGTGAATATGGTGATGATGCAGAACGAGACGCGAGCCGATGTCCTGAACATCACGAATGCGGCGGCGCAGGATTTGGTCGCGCGCGTTCGCATCGAGGGACTACCGGGCGGGACGGGACAGGACGGGTTGACCGTTCACGAGGTGACCGCGGTCGGAACGCGCCGGTTTGTGGCGGTGTCCGCCGCGCTCCCCATTGCGCGCCAGCTCGGGCCGGACTGGCTAGTCACCATACCCTCGGGCATGACCCGGCAACTTTGGTTCAGCTGCGACTCGGCAAAGTTGGCGCCGGGGGACCACACCGGGCGCATCCTGTTGCGCAATGGCGAGCGCACGCTGGCGAACGTGCCCATCCATGTGCGCGTCGCCCCGATTCGGTTCCCCGACCAGTCCACACTCAACCTGGGTGGCTGGGCCTACACCGATCTGGTCGGCGCTGCTGGCATCACATCGAAGAACCGCGACGCATTGGTCAAGATGCTGCAAGAGCATGGCGTGAACGCGCCATGGGCAACCAATGGCATCATGCCCACTGGCACATTTGACCCGGACGGCACGTTTGTCGAGCCACCCGACACCGTCCGTTTCGATGCCTTCGTGGCACTCTGGCCCGGGGCCCGGCACTACATGGTCTTCATCGCGCGCGGTGGCTCGCCCGAGTTTGCGGGATCGAAGCCGGGCACACCGTTGTTCCAGACGAAAGTGGCCACTTGGATTCGGTTCTGGGCCGATCATTTCCGCTCGGTCGGGCTCAAGCCGGAGCAGGTGGGATTGCTGCTTGTGGACGAACCGGAAAGCGAGAAGAAGTACAACATCCTGCTCGCCTACGCCCGGGTCATCAATCGTGTGGAGCCGGAGATCACTCTCTGGCTCGATCCTCGTGTCTCCAAGGACGAGACATGCATGGAGGCGCTCGATGCCATGGACGTGCTTGTTCCGCACCGGCCGGGGTGGATGCAATGGGAGCCATGGGTTAGGGATACATTCCACAAACTGGGCAGCGAGGGCAAGCAACTGGGCTTCTACTCGGCTGCGGGACCGGCCCGGACCTTCGATCCCTATTCCTATTATCTCCTGCAGCAGTGGCATTGCTATCAGATTGGGGGGAATTGGGCCGGATTCTGGGCATTTGGCGGAGACGCCAGTTTCTCGGTCTGGAACGAGTACGCCACCCAGGGCTATGGCTCCTACTGTCCCATGTTCCTGGACGATGATGGGGTCACGACCGCGAAATACATGGAGGCGATTCGGGAGGGAGTGCAAGACTACGAATATCTCGTGATGCTGCGCGCACGCATCGCCAGGGTGGACGCGGCTGGCGACAAGAGCACAGCGCTGGCGGGCGCCAGAAAACTGCTGGCCAATGCCTGTTCGCGTGTGCTCGAAGGGGGAACTGCGCAAGGGCATCGCTGGGACGAGCCCAAGGACCGATCGGTCGCCGACACGGTGCGACTACAGATCTTGGACGCTCTCGCAGACCTCAAATAGGAAGATCCAGAGAATGAGCACCCACTGGGCAGAGCTACACCGACAGGTTTGCTTCGGCGAATCGGGAAAAAAGATCATCTGGCAACCGCGAATCGGCTGCTGGTTTCACGACAAGATCTTTGAAAACGAGCCGTTCCCCGCCCCCTTCACGGACATGAGCTGGGTGGAGATCTATCGCGAGCTGAACTGCTCGGCACGGCTCTATGGCCACTTCAACCCATGCTTCAAACCCGTCTATCCAGGCTCGATCCATGTCTACAGCAGAGAACTGAATGAGACGGACACAGAGTTAGTTTGCGAAATGCCCGTCGGCACGCTGACAACGATCACCCGCCGCACGGAGAGCAGCCTCGCAAAAATCATCCACAAACGCGAGATCGTCACTGAGGACGATTTGAAGCTGGCTACCTGGCGCGCGCAAAATACGACCTGGGCATGGGATCAGAAGATGTACGACCAGGCCGTGGCGACGGTGGGCGATCTGGGCGCGGCCACCATGTACATGCCGCGAGTCACCGTGCAGGACCTCTACATCAACACCATGGGGACTCAGAGCGCGATCTACGCCGTATACGATTGGCCAGACACCGTCCGCGCCTACTTCCGCGCGCTTGACGAATCCCATGACCGGATGATCGATGTCATCAATCCATCGCCGGTCGAGATCATCAACTTCGGGGACAACCTGCACTGCGGCACCCTGCCACCGGACCTGTTTCGCGAACTCGTGCTGCCATCCTACCAGGCACGATGCGAGAAACTGCACCGCGGCGGCAAGTTCATCAGCGCGCACTGGGATGGTGACACCCGGACGCTTCTCCCTCTCGCACACGAAACTGGGCTGGACGCCATCGAGGCGATCACGCCACAGCCACAGGGAGACGTGACGCTCGAGGAGATGCGGGACAAACTTGGCGATGACATGTTCCTGCTCGACGGCATACCCGCGATCTACTTCAACACAACCTTCCCGGAGTCGGTCCTGACTGACTGTGTGCAGCGCCTGATCGAGCTGTTCGCCCCACGACTGGTCCTGGGAATCTCCGATGAAATCTCGTCGACCGGCGACATGGAACGTGTCCGCCTCGTCGCCGCTCTGGTCGAGGAATACAACGCCGGCGTTGATGGAAACACCACGCAAGGCCCAGGTAACCGATGACCGCGATGGAAAGCGGAAGCGTGGCACACGACAGAACTTTCACTCTGCATTGATCATGAGGAATAGCCATGGAGAAACTCTTCGATACCGATCGCATGAGCAAACGCGAACGTGTGGAAGCCACGCTCAGCCACCAACCGGTGGATCGCGTGGTGCTCCAGGACCAGCTTTCGTACAACCCAGGTGTGATCGCGCACTACACCGGCAAGCCGATCCAGGGATTCGAGTACACAATCGAGGACATCGGAGAGACCATCCGCAAGACTCTCGACGCCTGCTTCCCACCGGTCGCACCCAGAGGCACGGAGCGTGTCACAGACAGCGCCGGCTTCGTCACCCAGCACGACAACTGGACCAGCTGGCACGTGAGTCGTCCCTTTGCGGACGACGATGTCGATGCCTGGCGGCAACACGTTCTGCGTTGGACCGAGTCCATACAACAGGCGCCGTTCGATGCCGACGAGGCGCGCGCGGCGCACCGGGAACGCATGGGGACTATCCAGCGACTTGTCGGCGAAACGGTCATTATTCCCACGGATTATTCGGTGGGGCTCTGCGCCTGCTGGGGTCGAATCGGGTTGATGGCGTATTCCTATCTCTATGCGGATAGCCCAGAGGTGATCTCCGAGTTCATGGACGCCTTCATCGCCCGCGAAGTCCGCAGAGCCCACGCGATTGCAGACCCGGATCTCACGCCTGTCATCCTGATCGCAGACGATTTTGCCACCAAGCAGGGCCCTATCTTCAGCCCGGATTTCCTGCAGCGCGAGCATTTTCCCCGCATTCGCCAACTTGCCGAGGCGTGGCAAAGCCATGGGCTGAAGGTTCTCTACCACAGTGATGGAAACTGGAAAAAGGTCGTCCCCGATCTCATCGCCTGTGGGGTCGAGGGATTCTACTGCCTGGAGCCCGGTGTCGGCATGGAGATTGTGGAGCTGAAGAACAGGTGGCCGGAGATGGTCTGGGCCGGCGGGGTCGATGGCGTGGATTTGATGGAGCGCGGCACACCCGAACAAGTCCGTGTGGAAGTGCAGCGCCACATCCGCGAGACCAACGCCCTGCAAGCTGGCGGCATGTTCGTAGGCTCGTCCAGCGAGATCAATCCCCCCATCAAGCCGGAAAACTACACCGCCATGGTCGAAGCAGTGGGTGAAATATCCAATCTGGAAATCAGTTGAACGACACGAGCAAGAGCACGCTGGAGACATGGAACTTTTGCCGCAAAGAACGCAAAGAACACAGAGATGGGAAGACAAGATGGATACGGCAGAAGTGAAGGCGTTGTGTGATCGGGTCAGGCAGATTTCGTTCGACATTCATGTGTATCACGGGCACGGACATTTGGAGAAGGTGTATGAGAACGCTCTGGCACATCGATTGCGGAAAGCGGGGATCAAAACCGAGCAACAGCATCCGATCAATGTCTACGACGAGGATGGAACGTTGATCGGCGACTACTACGCTGACTTATTGATTGAGGACAGCTTGATTGTTGAACTCAAAGCCGCAAAAAACCTTGCTCCGGAACATGAAGCGCAGATACTCGGATACTTGAAATCGTCGAGAAAAGAACACGGTCTCCTCATCAACTTCGGTTCGTATCGGTTTCAGATTCGTAAATTCGCATTCAGACAAACTTAGGAAGAAT
>JAGLDW010000416.1 GCA_023145395.1 Lentisphaeria bacterium
ATGCGCTGGAAGATCTTCGAGCGTTTGCAGGGCGGAGGGGTCACGGAGGCCAGTCAATGGGGACACAACAGCTGGTGGTTCCACTCGCGGCTGGGCGCCTGGGATCATCCGGTCTGGGCGATGCGCCGGAATCATGATGCGCATGTGGCTCAGTCGCTGCGCTTCCGCAAGGCGGACCTGGTGCAACCGCAATTGGGCTGGTGGGCGCCCCGCGGACCAACACCCGGCGCCCGTGGTCATTTCCCGGACGAGATGGAGTACTTCGGCGCCAAGAATCTGAGCTTGGACGGCCCCATGTCAATCCAGGGCGTGTCTCCGATAGGGCGTCCCTGGAATGCCCGCATCGACGAGATGTTCACGATCTTGGGCTGGTATGAGCGGATGCGTCTGAGCCGCTACTTTGTGGAACAGGACACGGCCGTGCTGGGGGAACCGAAGAAAGATTTCCGCTTGCGGATGAACGACCGGGGAGTCTGGCAGCTTACGCCGCTGAATCTGGATCTGCACCGGATCAGTGCGGTGGGGAATGGCTCGGAGAACTGGACCGCTCGGAATCCCTATGGAGAGCAGGTTTTCCGGGCGCGGGTGGAAGCGTTGTATTCGGTCAATCCGGCGAATGACAGCCAGAGCAGTGTGCTGGCGGATTTCAGTGATTTGACTACGATCAACGCCAAGAGAAGCGCCGGTGGTGTCACACAGAAGCTGGTTGTCGAAGAGACCGACACCCGTGGTGGGGCAAGAAACCTGCGGATTGTGGCGACAAACTCAGGGACTTCAGCCAACGGTGCCTGGACGTTTTTGGGCACTGACTATCCTCATCCCTACCATAGCATGAAGGGCGGCGAGGCTCTGGGGTTGTGGGTCAAGGGCGATGGGTCCGGCGCATTGCTGAATGTCCAGGTCCAGACCCCCTATGTCTACCACGGCGCAGTTTCCGAACACTATGTCGATCTTGACTTCACGGGTTGGCGCTATGTCGAGTTGCTGCTGCGCGAGCGGGACGCCGACCGGATGGGCAACTACAAATGGCCCTACAGCACGTCGGCTGCGAGCCATGCGAACTGTCGAAGCGCGATTAAGACCTCGGCCTTGTCATCGGTGCGTGTCTACCTGAACGCGATACCAGTCGGGGGAAAGGTTGACGTGGTGATCAGCCCGATTTTGTCGCTGACTCAGCGCAAAGTCGATTTTTCCGACCTGGCCTTGACGGTCAACGGGAAGCGGATGGTGTTGCCGGTCAAGATGCAATCCGGTCACTACCTGGAGTTGGAGGGTGTTGAGGAGTGTGCGCACTACGACGAACGCGGCGAGTTGGTGAAGCGTTTCGCGCCGACGTGTCCGGACGGCGCGCCAGTGTTGAAGTCCGGGGAGAACAGCATCGGCTTCACTGGCAAGGGGCCAGAGGGAATCCACCTGCGTGCGGATGTGGCGGTGTTGTCTTTGGGCAAGCCGTTCGGACGGCGCTCGGACAAGGTTGGCTGGAAGGCGCTGAGCGTGGACTACGATGTCCCGCGCATCATTATGGCCGAGGATGGCAAGGACAATGTGTGGACGGTCAAGCGTCGTGATGAACACGGAGCCAGTCCGAATGATGAGGCGAAGCTGGAGTTTGAGCTGGAGGTGATATCGGCGGGGACCAGCATGAACGCGTACAACAATCCTGCCAGCATACTGCTGGATCCATGCTCGACGCCTGAGGAGTATCAGCAGGGCGGGCGCAATGACTATGCCAAGTTTGCCTTTGACAGCGAGAACCAGGGCACGGCGAAACCGGGGGTGACGTTCTCGGTGAAAAAGGTGGCCACGGAAAAATCCGCTGATGGCGGGTTGTTGTTCACGGCGACCAGTGTTCGGACGGACACGATGGGTTGGGCTGCGGTCGGGCGCCGTTTTGAGCAACCGGTTGACATCTCGACCGCCAGCGGACTCGGCCTATGGCTGAAGGGCGATGGCAGCGGAGCGACCTTCAAGGTCCAGTTGCGTGATGTGAAAGGGAAATGGCACGACATGGTGACCTCCGTTTCCTTCGACGACTGGCAATTCCTGGAGTTCCAGCTTGCTGGCGCAAAACTGGATCTGAGCAGGATCGAATACATCCTCTACTACTACAACAGCCTGCCGGCCTCCCGGACGATTGCCAATGTGGCGACAACCGGCCGATCCGTGGCTTGTATCGTGGATGGTGTCAAGGCAATGCGTGACTCCGCGAGGCTGGGCAACCCCATATTGACGATTGACGGCCAGTCCGTGAGCTTTCCGGTCGATCTGTACAGCGGCTCCTCGCTGACCTGCAATGACCAGGCCAACTGGACGGTTCGTGGAATCGATGGCAAGGAGGTCGCCAGCGGCAAGGTGGCAGGCGTGTTCCCCGTGCTGAAAGCAGGGGCGAACAAGGCAAAATTGACATTCAAGACGAAGGACAGCGAGAAGTTTCGCGTGACCGCAAAAACACGGAAGAGATACTGAGATCTCATGAAAAAAGAAGCATTTGAGCTGAGACCCCGGATCGGAGTGGGAGCGTTGTCCAGTCCGCTCGAGGTCGGTGCCGACCAAGCGGCCCGAGTCTGTGACGATCTTGCGGCATTGCTGCGGGGAAATGGTTGCGAGGCGCTCGATCTTGGCGTGGTGGACACGCCGGAGCGCGCTGTGGCAGTCGGGCGCAAGCTGGCTGAAGCACATGTGGATGCCATGTGCTTCGCAGTGCCTTGCTGGTTTGAGGACTATCTCGTGCTGGATCTGCTGGAGGAATGCGGCGTTCCCATCTTGCTACGGCCATTGCCCGGCATGGAAACCGGGGCGCTGTGCGGGACCCAGCAGTTGACCTGCTACCTGAAGCAACTTGATGTCCCGTTTCAGTCCACCTTTGGTGATCTCGGTGACGCCGACTGTCTGCGGAGTTCGCTGGTCTTCCTGCGCGGTGCCGCGCTGAAATCTCGACTGCGGCGCGCCCGGATCGGCTTGGCGGGCAACCGGATCAATGGCATGACCCACACCTCGCCCAATGAGTTCATGCTCAAGAAGGCTATCGGACCGCGCGTGGTCATGCTGGATCTGCCCTCGCTGCTTCAGCGAGCGACGGAAATGCCCGAGACTGAGGCGCGTGAGCACTGGGACGCCATGTGTGGGCGGGCAGCCGCCTGCGAGGTCAGCGACGCCGATGGCGTCGATTCCATGCGGGTGTACGGCGCGATTCGGGAACTCGTCGAAACGCATGGTTTGCAGGCCCTGACCATCGGCTGCTATCCACACTTGATGGGAAGGGTCTGCCTCGCTGCGTCTCTACTGGCCGACGAGGGCATTCCCATGGCCTGCGAAGGCGATGTGCACGGTGCAATCGGCCAGTACTTGCTGCAACTGCTCACCGCCGGACCCACGCACAACACGGACTGGCTTGATCCGGTCGATGACGAGAGCGTGGTCTTCACCCACTGCGGTTCGGGCTCCTTCTCGCTGGCCGCGAACCCACAGGAAATCCGGCTGGGTTCCGTACGACTCATGGGGCAAGGCGCCTGCGCTCTGTTCACGGGACGCACGGGGCCAGTGACACTGATCAACATCAACGCCTGTCCCGACGGCTACCAATGCGCCGTATTGGAGGGCGAGGCAATACCGACCGACATGGTCTTCCCCGGCAATCCCACCCGCGTGCGCTTCGACCAACCGGTGTCCGATCTCATCGAATGGATTCACGAAGAAGGACTCGGACATCACTGGATGATCGGCTACGGACATGTCGCCGACGAGATCCGCGCCTGGACAAGGATGGCTGGACAGAACCTGAACTTGCTGAAAAATGGAAGGTAAAACATGGGATCCCGGTATAAGAAAATGGTTATGAAAAATGTGTTTGCGGTGGGATGTGCAGCGGGCGCACTTTTGTCTTCCACCATGTGTTCTGGCGAGAACTCTCAGCCACGCGACGGCTTGCCGGTCAAAAGCATTGTGGATGCGAGCCTAGCAGGTGACAACTTGCTAAAACCCGGTGCATGGGAAGGATGGCAGAAAGGATTTGTGAAGGAAGGAAGTCTGTTTCTATGCGACAATGGCGGTGACAGCGCCGTGCAGCGCGGTGCGTTCCAGCTCGTGGAACTAAAGCAGACGGTGGCTCTACCCTTTGTTGTCTCGGCTGAAAGCAAAGCCGAGGGAGTCGGTGGTCGCCGTGATGGGGATTATTCACTGCATGTGGACCTTAACTACACGGATGGCTCGCACCTCTGGAGCCAGAAATCATCCTTCAAAGTGGGCACGCATGACTGGGAACGCGGAGAGGTGGTCATCAATCCGGGAAAACCTGTGCGGAGCATCACCGTCCACATGCTCTTGCGGCGCCATACGGGCAAAGCATGGTTTCGTAACCCACAGGTGCATGCACAGACATCGGGCAGGGGAATCTCTGTTTTTGACGGCGAACCGGTCACCACAAATGCCCCTCCCGTCGAGGGATTTCTGATACGGGATGTGAAAGCGAAATCGGCTTTTGTGTCGATCGAAAAGAACGCCCTTGACCTTCAACTGAAGTACAAGAAAACAAAAATCAACGGCACGGTATTCATGGATGCCTGGATCAAGGATACCAGCGGCAAGGACCGTGCAGTGACCCTCTACTACGCCGTGCCTGTCAAAGCTCGTGAGCTGCGTTGGTTCCCGGGGCCGCGACTGAGTCGGAGCGTGGTCGTGGACTCGGCTAAAGAGTACATGGTCACGACATCCTTTGACGTTGGCATGGGCAAGTTGTCCAAATATCCGCTGGCTGCCGTGGGCAATGCCGACAGCGGAACATGCCTGGGCATCGACATGGCATATCCGGCCTTCTTTCGCCTGGTGTACAGTGCGAGCACCGAAGAACTTTTTGTCGCCTATGATATTGGGCTTACGCCGGAAAATCCTGAAGCGCATGTACGCTTCTGCACATTTTCCTTTGAGCCAAAATGGGGCTTTCGCTCGGCGCTTGCGCACTATTACACGCTCTTCCCGGATGCCTTCCGCTGTAGAACTCCCGAGCAGGGACAATGGATGGCATTCGCCAAGATCGGCGATGTGCAAGGATGGGAGGACTTCGGCTTCAAGTTCAAGGAGGGAACGAACCAGATTGACTGGGACGACAAACACGGCATCACGACATTTCGCTATACGGAAACATCCTCATGGTGGATGAGAATGCCAAAGGACATGCCCCGGACGATGGAAGCAGCACTCCCCTATGTGAATAAACTGGCCAAGGAAGGCAACAAAAAAGCCCAGGCCTTGCTCACCAGCGGATTTCACGACGACAGGGGACAATTGGGAGTGAAATTCAAGAATGCGCCCTGGTGCGATGGCGCGGTATGGAGCATGAACTCCATGCCCGATGTGAAGGGAGCAGTGACGGATTTCAAGGTCAAATGGAATCCGGAGGAGAAAGAAAAATACTACGGGTATGAGAAAAAGGGAGATCTTGATGGCGAATACATCGACTCGAGCGAGGGATTTGTAACCGGGATCCTGAATTTCCGGCGTGATCATCTGGCGGTTGCCCAGACTCCGCTGACCTTCTCAAAAGACCGTTGTGTACCCGCGCAGTTCTGCGGTCTTATCAGTTTTGAATACGTCCGTGCGATTGCGCAGGATGTACATGGCATGGGCAAATTGATGATGGCCAACGCCACGCCTACACGTTTCTGCTGGCTCACGCCATTGATGGATGTACTGGGCACGGAGACCGTTTGGTTCCGGGGAGAGGGCATCTGGCATCCCATGTCGGATGCGGAGATGCTGTACAAACGCGCCTTGGCCAAGGGCAAACCGTACTGCTTTCTCATGTGTGTCGATTTTAACAAGTTCACCTATGAATTCGTTGAGAAATACATGAAGCGTTCGCTCGCCTACGGGATGTTTCCCGGGTTCTTCAGTCCGGAATACTCTCAGCGGAGCCATTACTTCTATCGTCCGGATTTCTACAACCGCGACCGCCCGCTGTTCAAGAAATACGTTCCCTTGTGCAAGCTGGTGGCGGAAGCAGGCTGGGAGCCGATTACACTGGCACACTCGTCTGACGAGAACGTGCATGTGGAGCGCTTTGGCAGGCGCTACCTCACCGTCTTCAACGACAGCAAGGTTCCACGGGACGTCACGATTACACTGGAGAAGGAACTTGCCCACACCTCCAGCAGCCGGGAGCTGCTTAGTGG
>JAGLDW010000417.1 GCA_023145395.1 Lentisphaeria bacterium
ATCGACCTGGGCAAATAGTGCATTTCTCAACAAAGGACACCGAAAAATGATCCTTCGCACAACCATGAATCTTGGCAGTCTGCTCTGCATCCTGACGCTATTTCAAACCACAGGGTTTGCAGCGGAGAAGAAAACAACCATCAAATTACTGACTGTTGGGAATAGTTTTGCCTGGAATGCAACGAAGTATCTCAAAAAGATCGTGGAGAGCGCTCCCGGCTGCACATTGCTCATGGCGTCTGCAAATGTGGGTGGCGGTCCATTGAACCAGCACTACGACATGGCCATGAAATCCGAAAAGGACAAGAGCTTCAAACCGTATGGATTCCGAGACCCCATCACACACAAGTACTCGAAAGTCAGCCTCAAAACTGCTCTTGGCGCTGAAAAATGGGATATCGTCACCATGCAGCAATACAGCGCGTACAGCTTCAAACGTGAAAAATTCGAGCCGCATTTTGACAATGTGTATGCATACATCAAGAAATATGCGCCCGGAGCGAAGATCTTCATTCACCAAACGTGGGCGTACCGGGCCGACGACGGACGATTTCGCAAGGATGGATTTACCCAGGAGAAAATGTACGAGCAGCTGACGGAGAACTACCGATTCTATGCCAAGAAGTATCACTGCACCATCCTGCCTTCCGGCGCTGCTTTTCAGCTATGCAGAAAACTGCAGAACCCAGCCTTCACATTTCCCGATCCCGATTTTGACTACAAGAACCCGGTGAAGGGAACGCTGCCGAAGCAGCCCGGATCATTGCATCCTGGATATCGATGGAGAAAGACGGGAAAGTTCTCTTTTGACTCGCACCATGCCAATGATCGCGGCTGCTACCTGGCCGGATGCACGTGGTTTGAAGTGCTCTTTGGACAGGATGCGCGAACCATCTCCCACACCCCTGATTCCCTGGATCCGGAGGATGCAGCCTTTCTTCGTGAAACGGCCCACACGGCAGTATCCACATTCAAGCAGGTGGAAAACGAATGATACAAGCAAATGTCAAGTTCCAGGTTCTGAATGACGACCAGCAAGCTGACATTCATGCCGCAGCGATGACGGTAATCCGCCAGACTGGCTGCGAAGTGCAGGATCAGCGTGGCCTGGAGATTTTTCGTCAAGCAGGAGCTTTAATTGATGGAACGCGCGTGCGGATTGGCGAGGATATTGTCGCCGAGGCGATCGAACGCGCTCCGAAGGAGATTGTCCTTGGTGATCGTGAAGGCAAGCCGGCCATGACCCTCGGCAGTGATCGTGTCTACTTTGGGACAGGGTCAGACTGTCTGTTTGTGCGGGAAAATGGGACGGGTGAAAGACGCAGGGCGGTTCTTGAGGACGTGCGCCGATTTGCCCGGCTCGCGGATGCTCTCGACGAGATCGACTTCGTCATGTCGATGGCGTGTGCATCCGACATTGCGCCTGAACGGCAGTACCGCGAGCAATTTGCCGCCATGCTTGCGGAAACCTCCAAGCCAATCGTCTTCACCGTGGTGGATCCGGCGGAACTTGAGCCCATTCTCAAAATGTCGATTGCGGCCCAGGGAGGCGTTGATGTGCACAGGCAAGCGCCGCATCTGCTCCTCTACGCCGAGCCCATCAGTCCGTTGGTACACCCGGAGACATCGGTCGCCAAATTGCTCTTCTGCGGAGAACACCGCGTGCCCGTGACCTACTCCCCCGGTTCCATGGGAGGCGGCACGACACCCATCACCGGCGCTGGCAGCGTCGTGCAGTCCGTGGCGGAAATACTCACCGGACTAGTGCTTCATCAGTTTGCATACCCCGGAAGCCCGTTCGTTTTCGGGGGAGCCATTGGTGCGATGGACATGAGCACCATGGTCAACATCTACTGTGCACCGTTTGGAGCCTCCTGGGGAGCGGCACTGGTTGAAATGGGAAAGCGCTATGGTCTGCCGACTTGGTCGACTGCCGGTTGCAGCGACTCCAAAATCGTCGATGAACAATCAGCGATTGACGCATCACTAATGACCCTATGCGCGGCACTTTCCGGCGCGAACTTGGTCCACGATGCAGGCTACCTCGAAAGTGGCCTCACAAGTTCTCCCGAGATGCTTGTCATCGCCTCGGAGATCATTCGCATTGTCGGACGAACCGTCGAGGGACTCGACACCTCGGCGACTGCCCTCGGAGTTGAAGCAATTGCTGAGGTTGGTCCCGGCGGAAACTTCCTGGTTGCCCCCCACACATTGGAGCATTTCCGGGAGGAGCTTTTCGAACCGGGATTGCTCGACTACCACCCGGTCACAGGTTGGAAAGCCAAAGGTGCAACATCACTCCTTGAGCGTGCTCGCGCCAAGGTCGCCGAAATCCTCGCGCAGTATTGACCCACACAAATCAGCGAACCATATGGATTGCATGATTGGAGAACTTGCATGGTGTATACAGTCAAGGACGTGCTGAGTGTCGAAGTCGCTCCAGCTCTGGGGTGTACCGAGCCCATTGCCGTGGCTCTGGGTGCGGCGGTGGCTGTGGCGTTGCTGCCCGGAGCCGCCTGCACCGGGATTGAAGTGCATGTGGACCGCAACGTCTACAAGAATGGCGTGGCGGTGGTGATCCCCGGCAGCGGAGGGCTGACCGGCCTGGATACGGCGGCGGCACTGGGCGCAGTGGGAGGGAATCCCGCGGCGGGGCTGGAGGTCCTGGAGACCGTGGATGAACACGCTGCCGCCAAAGCCAGGGAGTTTCTCGAAGCGCAAGGTGTCGAAGTCATTCTAGATCACGAAGCGGATGGCTTGTATGTCAGGACCGTTGTCTGGACGTCCGAGCATCGGGCGGAATCCCTCATTCGCGGAAGCCACGACAACATCGTTGCTTTGAAGCTCGACGGTGAGGACGCGCCCCTGCCGTGGTCTACGTCGAATGGTGGGGAACCAGCAGGGCACAACAAGCTGGCGGAGGTGGAGGAGTGGCTCAGGGGGTGCAGTCTGAAAGCACTGCTGGAACTGATCGAGACGATGGATGATGACGACCGCAAGTTCATCGAAGAGGGCGTGCAACTCAACCTCTGCCTGGCCGAATACGGGCTCAAATACGGTTCCGGGCTTGGTGTGGGACGGGCATTGGAACGGCTGGCGCGACAAAGGCTCATCAAACGCGATATGATTCTGGCGGCGCGGATTCTTACTGCATCGGCCTCGGACGCGCGCATGGCCGGTGCGCCACTTCCCGCCATGAGTTCCGGAGGCAGCGGGAACCACGGGCTCACCGCCATCTTACCAATCTGGGCGGTTAAGGACTACCTGGACTGCGAGCATGCTGCGGTCATCGAGGCTATCTGTCTTAGTCACATGATCACCGCCTATGTCAAAGCCCATACTGGCAGGCTTTCGGCCATCTGCGGCTGCTCGATCGCCGCGGGTGCCGGCGCTGCGGCCGGAGTTGCCTATCTTCTGGGGGGAACGGTGCACCATATCGCGGACGCCATCAAAAATGTTGTCGGTGACTTGGCCGGTGTCATCTGCGATGGCGCCAAACCTGGATGCTCGCTGAAGCTCGCCACCGCAGCTGGAGTCGCTACCCAGGCTGCGCTGTTCGCACACCAGGGCGTATCGGTCAGCAGCACTGATGGCATTGTTGGACTCTCGTCCGAGCAGACCATGCAAAATGTCGGGATGTTGAGCACTGAAGGCATGATCGAGGCCGACCGAACCATCCTCAACATCATGCTTCAGAAGACAGTCGCACTTGAGTGAACCGAAAAGAGATGTGTCAACATGACGGAATTGCGCCTCAACACCTTCTCGATTATCGGCTGTGATCGGAGGGGGAAACAATCCGCCGCACGGCTACTAATGGTGCCCCAATGAACAAGATCAACGTAGCATGGGAATGGCGCAGTCTGAGTCCCGTGTTTACGCGGCAGCGGGAGCGAGACTTCAGCGAGTGGATTTTGTGTGACGACGCCTGGAGCCGCTCGCTAAAGCTTCACTCCCACTGCCGTCTGAAGACGGAACTCAGGCCTCGTTCCCGACAATTCATGGTGCTGGGATGGGTGTTGGGCGCAATCTCCCTACTGCTGTGCGCCGCGTCTCTGACCGCAGCGCCAACGGGTGTTGAATCCGAGCTGGGGCACTGGGTGTTCACAAGCGGTCGGGGCGATACCATGCCCGACAGCAGCAGCGGGGGGGGGAATGCGGGCACCATCAAGGGACCACGTTGGGCTCGGAACGGTGGCCGGAGCGTCCTTGACTTCGATGGCAAGAGCGGAGTGGTCGATTGCGGCGATAGCAAGGTCTTGAATCCCTCCAAGAGCATTACCGTCGAGGCCTGGATCTTTCCCCGCGGCACGGGTCAGGGCGACTACGGCCGCATCGTTGACCGGAATACGTACAGCCTCATGATGCATTTGGGATATGGCTGGGGCCTGGCATTCTCGGTCCAGGACGAGGCGGGAAAGGCACACTCCAGCGCCTGGGGCTCCGTTCTTCCTCCCCGTCATTGGTACCACATCGTCGGAACCTTTGACGGACACGTCCAGAAGCTCTTTGTGAATGGTGTGGAAGGGGATGTGACAGCCACGTGGAGCGGCAGGCTGCGTGCTTCCACCAACCGCCTGCTGATTGGCAATGTGGGAGGGGGCAACGCGTATGCGGGCACTGGAGGACGCACCTTCGACGGATTCATCGACGAGGTCGCCGTGCTCAACCGGGCATTGACAGAGGCAGAAATCAAAGCTCGCTATCGGCAGGGCAGACAACTACGGCCCGACGAGACCAAATCCGCGAGCATCGATCCGCACACGGTGTTTCATGACGCCTTCGCGGCCCCCAAGGTGGTGCTTCAACGCTGGCAGTTCACCAAGAAATCGGGCACGTGCCTACTCAGCGTGGTCAAACCCAGCAGGGTGGTGGACTCGTATGCCGCCTATGTGGATTTTCGGGAGAGAGGTTCGTGGACCTTCCTGTCCCGGGATGTGTTGACGCTGGAGGCGGGTGCGCAATACACTCTGTCCGCCCAAGTACGGCGGCGGCTCGGCTACACGACCACCAAATTGCTCGTGCGAGCCTCGGACTCGGCGACTGCCGACCCCATTGCCGAGGTGCCGATCACCAGACGCCAAAACGAACCCCATGAGCTCTCGATCATCTTCGTCGCCAAGGCGACTGGCCCGGTGCGGGTCGGCTTCGAGGGAAGCGGGTACGCCGAAGTGTGGATTGAAGAGGTCACGCTGCGTCGGAATGTGCCGCCGCTTTCACCGTACCGCACCGGACTGCTGCTGACGCCCAACTCGCCCATGGCCCAGGCCCGGTTCCGAACGGGTGCATTCTTCGAGGCGGAGGATGCGCTTGCCACTCCCGACACGGTCTCCAGCGAGGACCAGGACGGGGATGGCAAGTGGGCGGTCTGCCGCCTCGATCCGGAGCACAATCCGTGGCTGTTCTCCGACAACACGGTCATCAAATCGGATTCTGCGGCAGAGGAGGAAGACGGGACGTGCCCGCCGCTGAAACTGACCGCGACAAACCTGCTGCCCGGTCTCTATCAGGTTCACTTGTCCGACACCCAGCGCGATGCCGCGATTTCGCTGGATGGGCGTACGTGGCGACGGGTGAAAGGCGGAGCGGGCGAGAATGGACTCGGGCTGATCCGCATTGAAAAGGAGTTTTCCGTCTGGGTGGCGCACCGGTTCCAAACCCTCGGCAATCCCGGCCCGGTCTACGTCGATTATCTGCGCTTCATGCCGGTCTATGACACCGAGGCGGCCCCCGAAAAACCTGCGGAGTTCGCAAAGAGCGAGCAACCGCCGCCGGTCAGCACGATCAGCATGCGCCTGTGGAGCACCAGTGGCTCAAGCCGACGCCGCGAATGGGTCACGGCGGGAATCCCTTTCGCCAGAGGAAAATTTCGTCCGCAGGACGGCATTCAAGTCGCTGGTGTCAACAACCTGACGACTCGCCCGCTGGTGTTGTGGTCCGACGGCAGCGTCAAGTGGCTACGGCTTCAGTTTCAGGCAGATTTTGAGGAGAGCGGCAAGGAACTGACAGTGCGATTTGGGCGTGACGTGCCGCCTGCCGGACTCACTCCCCTCCCCTCCCCGGCATCCACACGACACACCTTCCGCTGCGGCGAGGCCGAGATTACGATCAAAGACGGAGTCTGGGACCAGATCACCCTGGGGGGCAAGCCGCTCGTGTCCCGTCCACCCGCAATGCGATTCCGGACCGCAGGAGGCTGGCACCTCGAACAGCTCCGGGTCGAGTCCATCAGAATGACGGGGGACAATGCCCGGCCAGGCGTGTCGATCAACGGACACCTTCTGACAGCCGACGGCACCCCTGCTCCGATCGCCTTCCAGGCAGTGCTGACCGAGACCGCGCCGCAAACGCTGGGTTTGCGCTTCTCCGTGCTCAACGAGTCCGACGTGCGCTACGAACCGGAGAAAGGCTGCAGCCCCGCGTTGCCTCTCACGGAATTGGCTCTGGTTCTCGATGGCATCCACATTGCACCCACCGTCGTGCAATGGCCCGCAGCAGCCGTCCCGTTCGATGGCACGACGCAGACACTTCTCCAAACAGGCGCCGGATCCTGTGTGGCTGAGTTTCAAGGCACCTGGTCTGTCCGTGCCAATGACGCCATTATCGCCTCGGGGGAGCAGACCGAAGGCTGGCTGGATCTGCGTGACGCCAACGCCGGACTCACCGTCGGCGTTCACGAATTCGTCGAGAGATGCCCGCGGAGTATCACGGTCCGGAAAAGCGATGCCGGCATGGCGATCGACATCGGGCTCTGGCCCGGCGGCAGGAAGCAGCCGTTCCGCTTTGCGCAGGGCAGTCGATTGACCGTCGAAGTCGCCCTGGCGCCACATGACGGCACGCTGACAGCACCCGACCGCCAAGCCCGACTGGCATCGGTTCTAGACCCCTTGTGTGCGACACTGTCACCCGCCTACTACTGCCAAACGGGCGTGTTCGGACCTGTCACGGAAAAACTGGACAGCCGCTTCGAGGGATACTCCGCCAGCGCCACGCAGACCCTCAAGACGTTGCGGGCACGACACATGAAGTACGGGATGGAGGACTGGGGCGACTACTTCGACCCCTGCGGCTACGTGCGAACCGACACCAAGCTCTGGGTCAACATGGAGTGGAACTACATGGCTGCTCTGGTGGTCGAGTTCGTGCGAACCGGCGACCCCGAGTTCTGGCGTGCCGCCCAGCAGGCCGCCCGGCACTTTGCGGATGCGGATATCATCCACTTCTCCTCGACGTCGGCCTGGCTTGGCGGTTCCTACGTCCACACCGGCGACACCCGCGAAGGACACCAAGTCGATCCACCCAACTTTGCCCACGCCGGCTGGCCCGAAGGCATGCTGTGGGTGTACTACATGGCGGGCGATGAACGACTTCGCGACGCATCGATCGGGCTGGCTGACTACGTGGTCCGCAACATGCCGCCCGATGGCCCGTACCAGTCGCAGCCACCCTTCAGCATGTGGAACCTCGCCCGCCAATCGGGAAACCCGATTTTGACCCTCGCCTCAGTCTATGAACTGACTCGGGATCCCGTCCATCTACAGACCCTGAACCGACTTGTCGATTTTGCCCTGCGAGTGCAGGATCCGAAGCTGGGCTGCTGGTCCGTCCCGTCCTACGAGCAACCCGCGTATCACCGCCCCACACAGTATTGGGCCGCCATGCTTCTGCGGGGACTGCATCTGTACTGGCAGATGACCGGCGACGAGCGCGTCGTCTCCGCATTCCAGCGCCTGGGAAACTTCTATCTGGAACAACACCCGCCGGAGACGCGGCGCGACCTGAAACCCGGCTCCTACTACCGAACCCACTTCACCTACGTCACCGAAGCCTGCGCCTTCGCCTCGCTGTTTGCCGAAAAACCCACGCCGCTTCTCGAAAAAGGACTGACACCGCTCAGCAAGAAGTTTCCCGCAGCGACGCCTCAGACCCTGAGTGCCCGCGGTGCGCCCGGCGCCCTGATTGGCGCTTGCCGACTTGCCGGCGCCTGGTCCGAAGCGGAGAGCGAGACTCATCGACAGCACTAACTCACATTCTGAATTAGTGGTTCGGGACGGCTCGTCCCGTAAAAGCTCTATGGTGCTAATATATCTCGGCGCGAGCCGCGCCGAACCACAAGGAGCTGCTCCGCGAAGGGCCACACCATGATGGAATGGAAAAAGAACTGGCGCGAAGTCCGGGACCGCTACCGGGCCTTCTGGCGGGACGAGCCGCTGGATCGGCCACCAGTGCTCTTCGACAGCATTGGCTCCTTGCGGCATCCCATGTACCGTGGCGCAGGCTACGACTACACCAAGTACGGCGAGGACATCGATGCCCTCTGTCGCGACTACGGCAGAATCTGGGAAGCGCGCGTGGACGTGCCGGACGACACCGTGCCCTGCATCGCCCCGCAGATGGGCGGAGCCATCGAACCCGCGCTCCTGAGTGGCTCGATTGAGTGGGGCACGGAATTGAGCGTGCTGACTCCGCACAATCCCCTGGCGAACTGCACCGATCTGCGCATGGTGAAATTTCGCCGAGACAATCCGTACTTCCAGCGCATTCGGCGCGAATTGGAGCGCCTGGCCCATGTTTCGCAAGGGAGATTCGGCATCAACGTCGAAGCCGGGATGTCGCTAACCAGCACGATGTCGCTGCTCCGGGGTGGAACGCAGTTCATGTTCGACGTGATCGACCGCCCGGACGAAATCCGCGCTCTGGCCGAGACCGTGCTGAAGGCGTTGCTGGCCGTGCAGGCGGAAGTGATCCGGCTCAATCCATTGTCCGATGGCACTGCGCACCGCTGGCTGAACTATTGGCATCCAGGCACGGGCTTCTGGTTCTCCGAGGACGATGCAGTGATGCTCTCGCCCGAGATGTACCGCGACCTGTTTCTCGACCTCGATATACGCCTGTGCGCGGGGGTGGACGTGGCCGTGGCGCACTGGCACACCGCCGGCCTGCACCTGCTGCCAACTCTCATGGAGATTCCCAACCTGCGGATGGTTCAGATCTCGTTCGACCCCAATGGACCGGACCTCGATGCCGTGTTGAACGCCTGTCGTCCGGTGGTCGAAGCCGGGCGCAAGATCTGCTTTCAGACGGGATACTCGCGCGAGTTCGTCGAACACGTGTTCCGCCTACTGCCACCCAAGGCATGCATGTTCTATTTTGCCTACGCCAAAGACGCGGCGGAGGTCGAACGCATTCTGGCCGAACTGACCCGCCTGGCCAGGCACTCCGGAACGAAAGGGAAACGAGCATGAGCGACAATCGGAGACGGTCGTTCTTCCACACAATGACTCGGATACGAATCCACGTGCTTGTCGCGGGAGGACTGCTCCTGACGGCCCTCGCCGTTGCCCGAGCGGGGGACGCACCAGTCACCTGGAGATGCATCGGGCCGGGTGCCGGCGGATCGATGTTCGGCATGGCGATCCATCCGTCGAACCGGAAAATTATGATCCTCGGCGGAATATTCTGTGCCGCTCTGATACTGCAATCTGGCGGTGGCCAGGCGGAGGGCTTTGGGGAGTTCGTTATGCTCACCCATGCCCGCCGGATGTTGTCCTCCCGCGAGAGACCTTTTGGGCCGTCGATCTCCGCATGGGCGCGAGAATGGGCCTGATTCTGTTTTCCGAAAAAAGTGGAGCTCGCGCAATGCCCGGTTCTCGATGCAATGAAACTCACCTCCCACTCCGGCTCAGCGCCAATCGTCGTTTTCTCGTCGGCGCGAACGAAACGCCTTTTTTCTGGATGGGCGACACGGCATGGGGGTTGCTCAATCTGCTTGATAAACCCGATACGGAATTGTATCTCCGGACACGCGCACGACAGGGATTCAACGTCGTCCAGTGCGTCGTGCTGACGCCGGAGGACGGGTTCGGCGAAGAGCCG
>JAGLDW010000418.1 GCA_023145395.1 Lentisphaeria bacterium
TAGAGCGTCTGCCTCCGGAGCAGAAGGCCACAGGTTCGAATCCTGTCGGGCGTACCACTCCCCCCTACTCCCTTCCCCTTGTGAGATATGAAACTGCGCGTTCAGTTTCACCATCTCCTGATCTGGCATCGAAATTTTGGCATTCTTGTCGAAATTATCCCTTTTGCGGTGTCATCTGAGGCGCAAGCCACGCGCTGTTTTGCCTCGTTTCCTGTGAGATATCGGAATTCCACGCCATTTGTCGAAAAATTCCTCTTCTACCACTGGACTTTGCCGTTGGACAGAGCTATTTTCAAAATATTGTGAATGGGTTGGAATTCTTAACTTGTTTTCGTAGGAGTTAATCCTCGAGTATATTTTGTGACAGATCAATGCCCCGGCAGGTTCTCTCCTCCCTCCTTCCTCCCTTCCCTATACCTGTCGAGGCATTCCTCTGCCCAGATTTCGAGGCTTCGCAGGTTTCTTGCCGAGGCTTGAACGAACGCTGGGGCAGGAGAGCCTGAAAAGTCCCGCGAGCAGGGGGAGAAAGGCTACTGGTCGGAGAACTTGTCAAACAAGTTGGGGAGAGCGCCGCCCGATTCCCCAACGCCCGGTTCCACGGGCTGATTTTCGCCCTGTGGCAGTCTTGTTTCAGCTCCATCCACTGCCTCCGGTCTGGCTTCCGCGGAACCGCCGAGAATGCCCACGGGCATCGCGCCGAGTCCGGCCAAGAATGCGATCTGGTCGATTTCTACGCCGTCTTCGCTGTTCTTCAGGGTCAGCGTGAACTCCCCTTGGGGCAACGTGATGATCTTGCCTCCCCCCGCATCCACCCAATGCCAGCGGCCAAAGACGGCATCTTCGACGCTCACGGTCCGTCGGTCGTCGATCTGGCATAGAACAGAGTTGGCGCAGCCTCCCCCCCAAAGGACCCTGAGCCAAAGGCGGTACTCACCCGCCGCCGGAGCGGTCAACCTGTAGACAGCCGCGCCGGCGCCCTTGCCGATCCCAAGAGGAATCACGAGAGAAGTGTGGGCGCCGGTATTGTTGGCTGGTCGAACAAGCCAGCCGGGAGGGATTGATTTGCAGTGCTCAGCCTCCACATGGAAATCATTCAGACGGGGAAGACGCGGGAGAAGCCGATCCACCGGTATTTTTTCGCCCCCCTTTTTTGTGCGCGCTACGATCCCTCCAGCGAGGAGGCAGAGAAGTAGAAACAGCGCCTGTGTCAGGATCCTCCTCCTCTTGTTTGAGACCTGCGTGTCTCCAGATCTCTGCAATCCCAGTGCCAACAGCAAGCAGGCAAGCGGCCCCAGCCCAGTGACGAAGAGGGGTGTAAGACAGGCCACAACGGGGAGCAGAGAGCAGGCTGACGATATGGGGACGACACTCCCAAAACGACATGCTCCATCCTGTGCATCCCAGGCTCTCAGGCCCAGCAGCATGGGAGCGGTCAGAAGCATGCAGAGTGCGAGCAGTCCCAACCACCCGCACTCGATGGAGGTCACAAGAAACTGTCCCGCGCTGTCTCTGCGAATCCGGTTTTGAAACGGTTTCGGCAATTCGGCTGCAACTCGGGCTTGGCGGATGCTCTCGCGATAGGTTCCCAACCCCTTCCCCAGGGGATGCTGGGGCAACACTTCCACTGCGGCTGCGTACTCAATACACAGTCTACTCGGTTCACGCTCTCGTCCCGGCGTGTTCCTGAACAACCGAAGCCGCCATACGCCATGTCCTCCAGGTGTCAGAAGTCCTCCGAAGAGCACGGCTGCCGCCACGAGTCCGAACACATGCCGACGTGTTGTTTCTGCAACCTTGGGTTCTCTGAGCATCCAGAGTGTAGTGCTCATCCACAGAGCCACCAGAAAAAGCGGGGACATGACAGTGGCGGAGACCAGGGATGTGACAGCGCAGGCGATCGCCAGCCTGACGCCCGCACTCCAAGCGCGGTGATGCGTCGCCACGGACAGCAGGAATGGCAGCGCAAGCGTTGCCAGCGCAGCGTATTGCAGCTGGCTCCTGCACAAACCCGCGCAGATCTCCTCGGCAAGATCCGGTCCATTGCCGCCGAGGGCATGCGAGGCGCCGTAGAGCCATCCCATGAAGGATGCCCCCGCCGATGGGGCGATCAACTGCCCCGCAGCAACGACCCAGTTCACGGCCAGGGCCAGCGCGATGGCAAAGCGATACGAGTGCGTAGTTCGGCCATGGGTCACAAGCAGAGCACCACCGACCAGCACGCAAAGTTGAACCATTTCGCGCATGGCGGCACCCGAGGGGCTCGCAACAAGAACAGCGCATAGGACACCAGTGGGAAACAAGAGACAAAATGGAAGCGGCAGAAAAGAGGACCACCGCCATTTCCGAACGAGTTGAACTCCTTCCCCCGCAACCAGAAAGAGAAGCGAAAGGGTGGCGATGTCGAGCGGTAGCCGAGGAAGCCGCCAGGAACAGCCGGAGACGGCCAATGCCAGCAGAAGGAAGCGTGTGCCATGCCACCAACCAACTCTCATGCGCAGCCCCCCCTTTCCGCCACACCCGAAAACAGGGGCAGTCCATCTCCTGGCGAAAAGGGAATCGACCAGTCGATCGGCTCCCGTCCGCCTTCTGTCAGCGCGTGGTTGGCCGCGCTGAAGGGACACGATCCAAAGAATCCCCGGTAGGAGGAAAGAGGAGAGGGATGGGAAGATTCCACAACAACATGCCTCTCCTGAGTGACAAGCACTTTCTTCGCTCGAGCGGAACGGCCCCAGAGAAGAAAAACCACGGAGAACGGAAGCTGGTCAACCGCCGACACCAAAGCGTTTGTCACCTTCTCCCATCCTTGCTTTCCGTGTGAGTTGGCCTCGCCCGCGCGCACTGTCAGAACTGCATTGAGCAGCAACACGCCCTGGGTTGCCCAGCCTTCGAGAGACCCTCCCCTGGAGACCGGATTTCCGATATCCGACTCCAGTTCTCGCTGAATGTTCGCAAGGGAGGGGGGCGGCTTCACGCCAGCGGGCACCGAAAAGGCAAGGCCATGCGCTTGCCCCACGCCATGGTAGGGATCTTGCCCCAGGACCACGACCTTCACAGAGCGCAGCGGAGTAAGCTCAAGCGCCCGGAACACTTCTGTCTCCGGTGGAAACACGGTGTGATGCGCGCGTTCCTCCTCGAGAAATTCAGCGAGCGCAGTCAGAGTGTCTTCGCGCACGGAGTCCACAATGGCCGCACGCCAGTCCTTCGGCATTCCTGCAAGCAGTGGCATCATGGTTCCAGCCCCTCTTCGGCCGCCCTCGCCTCCTCTGTCGCCTGGCGGCCTGCCCCCTCAGCCCTCTTCGGCCGAAACTCCGGGATGGCCCGGAGCACCCGGAATCCCAGCATGTTGCCATTAGAGGTCGCCGCAAGCCTGCAGCGATTTCCCGAACGGGACTCCGCGGCAGCCACATACCAGTTGCCGCCGCGAATGCAGTACCATCGGTTCTTGTCAGATGGAGTCGAAGGATCTCCCTTGTAGAACTTG
>JAGLDW010000419.1 GCA_023145395.1 Lentisphaeria bacterium
ACCACTCCCACACATTCCCATGCATGTTGTAAAGCCCCAGCGCATTGGGTAGGCGGAGCCCCACTGGAACCGTCCCCTCATAGTTGTTCTCGGCGGTGTCCGCGTACTCGCCAAGCCGGGCGGGGTCATCGCCAAAATGGAACGCCGTCGTTGTTCCCGCGCGGCAAGCGTACTCCCATTCCGTTTCGATGGGGAGACGGTATGTCCCGATCGGCACGTCCTCGAGGCGGCAGAGCCTCTTCAGGAAGCGTTGGGCGTCGTACCAAGTGACCTCCTCAACGGGTCGTTCTGATCCATCCACGCTGAAATGGCTCGGTTTCAATCCTGTGACTTGTTTGTACTGCGCCTGCGTGACTTCGTATTTTCCGAGATAGAACGGATGCAGAATCACCCGCACGTGTTGTCGCTCGACCTCTCCTCGGCCAGGCTCGTTCCCGGGGCTGCCAAGGATCACGAGCCCGGGAGGCACGAGGCGCAGGCGCATTCCAATCGAGTTGACGATCTCCACCGGCAACGAATAATCGTCTGAAGATGTCAACTGCGCCTGCTGCATCGAGAGGCTGCCACTGGCTAGGCCCACCAGGTTGGCAAGCCCAACCTTCTCCGCCTCGTGCACCCCCTTCATCGACAGCGCCTTTTCTCCCAGGAGAGGGGCGAAGTTCGGCTCGCGGATCCGGACGGCTTTCACGGTGGGAGTCCTTGGCTTCTCTTCCCCGCGCCCGAGGAACGGCCGGACGACAAAATGCTCCAGGACGGCGAATGCCACGGCAATCTGCACCCCCCAGATCAGTATGCGCAGGCGCGAAGTCCCGCGTTTCCCGCCCGTTTCGCCCTGCGTCTTGCGCAATCCGGCGGCGGCTTCGGCCAGACGCCGCCCATCCAGCCGCACCATTCGTTTCTTGCGCTTCAGGCGTCTTTTTGGCGCTGTCTCAGGTCCGTTGTCCCGCGTGTTGTCCTCGGCAGTCACCTAGTGTCTCCATACTCCCGGACATCCCGCCGGGTGGTTCTCCGAGCTCTGGGTCGGCTTATCTACCGTTTTCTGTACATGCCCCACGCACTGTAAACGAGGAAAAGCAGCGTGGGCAACGCACCGCCAACGGGGCAGGGGACATAGCCATTACGCCCCAGCATAAGAAACACGTGACTCGCAACGTAGTAGACAACCATCAGTCCCACCGCGAGCGCGAAGCCGCCAAGAACTCCCGTCCGCTCATGCCTGATGGTCATGCCGACCCCCAGGAGAGCGCCGATCAGACAAGACAGCGGAAAAGTCAGACGGAACCAAATGGTCGCCACAAGCGTGCTCCGGGCACGTGGCGGCATGGACGGGTTCATCTCCATCACACGCAGCATCCGGGCAACGGAAAGCTCATCGACGGGACGCAGCTGGTTGAGAATCCGCAGCGGGGTCTCGTCAAGGTCTGGCATACGGCGAATCTCAAACACTTCGTCCTCTCCAATTGGCAGTCTGCCTTCGGGGTCGAAACGGCTGAGAAGTCCATTGTGGAAGGCCCAGCTCCCGTTGGCGTGGATTGCCCAGGCGGCGCGCAGCTCCCATTCGGTGGTGTTGTCGGGACGGAATTGCTTGACCAGCACTCCGGATTGCCTCCCCTCTCTGTGGAAAGACTCGAAGAACCAGTCGCGATGCGCGTCCGGGTTGCTGAAAGCCAACTGGGTATGCTCGGCGCGGTGCTCTTCGGACTCAGTCCACGTCCGGAGCATTTGCTGCGCCTTGTCCTCACAGCCGGGAGCGAAGCACTCGCTGAGGAGCAACACCACTCCGCTCAATGCCAGGGAGGAAAGCCAGATGGGCAGCCCGCAGGTGAGGAGCGAAAGTCCACCCGCACGCAGAGCGGTCAGCTCGTGGTGTCGGGTCAGCATACCAACCATGAAACTCGCAGCCAGCAGCACGGACATGGGAAGAACATTGGGCAAGTTCACAGGAAGCTGGAGGGCGAAATAGCGAAGAAAATCCCCCAGAACGGCGCGCCCCTGCTCCTTCGCCTCGAGAAAGTCCCCGAGCACGTCGAACACGTCCCGCACCAGAAACAACGCGGCAAACGCAATGAGGCAACAGCCCAGTGGAAGAAGAAACTCGCGGCTGATATACCAAAAGAGAATGGAGGAGACGCGGCGCGACACCGCCCCCGCATCTTCCCGTGTTCCCGTCTCTGTTTGCCTTGCAGATGACACGTCGATCCAAAACTCCGCTACGGACGGGGCGGGGCAGCGCCCTCAGCCACCTGCACGCATCTTCTTGTTGCCGACCAGTTTGATCTTCACCATCCGCGTGTTGGTCAGTATTTCCTGAAGAGAACGCTTCGACGGCATCACGTAGGTGAAAAAGGGCGTGAAAACACCCGCGAAAACAGTCAGAAATGAATAGATGTAGATGCGCCCCAAGTAAAATCGCTTGCCTTCCGTATGCAAAAGGAACACACCCCAGAATTTCTGCCCCACGGTCTGGCCCCGGAACGCCATCATGCAGGAAAAATAGGCCACTACCGACAGAAAAGCGGTGATGTACCCGACATAGAACACCGCAGTCGGAGTCACGAGAGTCTCCTCACTCACCAAGTCAAGAAAGAAAGCGAGCGAGAAAAACAGGAAAATCAGAATCAACATGCCGCCCACCACGACCACGTCCAGCACGGCCGCAAGGAACCGCATTCTCATGGACGCCGTGTCAAAGTCCTCGGCCCGCGAAGTCTTTAGCCCTGCCGCGCCATCATTCTCAGCCGCCTGCATGGTGGCGCGCCTGCGCACTCGCCCCATGACTCCTGGCTTGGCCTCTTCACTCGACTGGTTCAACAACAGGTCACGGAGAAACGGCACGTCAATCGCCCGTTCCCAGCGATGCAGAAGCGTGCTGCGGATCTGGCAATACGACGTGATGCGTCCGTTTTCAGCCCAGCGCACCAGGCAGTCCTGATCGACAGGACCGTACTCTTCCCCCTCTTCGGTCTTGACAATGTACTCCCGCTGATTCGCCATGGCGCTTGCTCCCACGATGCATTTCCGCTCTCTACGCCCTCTTCCCGTCGCCTGGCAGGAGCACACACGATCGAAGCTTGCCATTTCCGGGGAGGCATGAGGCTATATAAGATACCTGTCATTCCACGGAAAGAAAACACCGTGTCAGTGCTTGGATGACTCTCTTCATGGATCATGTCCAGAGGATGCGCTTCGCACACAGAAGTCGTTTGCGGTGTTTTGCATCATGTGGAGCTTGCAAGTCGAACTCCGAGCTGGAAGATTACAGACAGAAAAGCGGGCTCGGCGAGAAACGGAAGACAATCAGTCGAGACGTAGTTGTTTCAAGGAGGTTTTAGAGCAATGAGAGAACACCCTCTAGACTTGTCCTACACGACAAAGCACCTGTGGGTCCGAGCCGACGACGAGGAAACAGTGGCCACAGTCGGCATCACGCAGGACCTGGTGGACGATGTCCAGGACATCTCGGCCATCGACCTGCCGATGGTGGAAGACGAATTGGAGATGGACACTTATTGCGTTCATCTTCACCTGCAGAACCGCATCCATCACCTGCGAGCTCCGGTGACGGGAAGAGTGCTCGAAATCAACAAGGATGTACTCGACACTCCATACCTGCTTCACGTGGAGCCATACGAACACTGGCTCTACAAGATGGAAATCGACGATACGGAAGAGTTCCATCTTCTCATGAGTTGCAAGCAGTACGTTAAATTCCTCGATTCTCTGTAGAGACACGCTCCTGTGCCCCCACCCCAAGAACCTCCATTTTCAACGAATACGCCTCGAGCTCTGGACACGATGGCGCTCGGGGTGTTGCTCGTGGGCGCCATACTGCTCTTGCCGGGTCTTGGCCGAACCCCCTTCGGTGATCTTGATCTCATCTACGTGATACCAACCTGGATGACCGCCTTCGCCGCCTGGCGGATACGGGGGGGGGCGTCATCCTCAAGAACACTTCGGACCTGCATCGTACGGCTCAGAATCTCGGGAATGATGCTTGCGGGGCTCTCCCCCTTCCTTTCCTGGTGGACTCGTTGCGGGGACAGTTCCTACCTGGCCCTTAATGCGGCCTATGCCGTGTGTTTCGGAGTCTGGCACATTCTGGAGGTGCTGATGGTTGTGCGTATCATGGCCTGCGACCTTGGGCTTGAGGATATCGCCACGATGGCGAAGCGAGCCCAATCCCTGGTCGTATTCTGCCTGATCGTTCCCATCCTGGCCTTTATCCTGTCTTTCGCTCTATCTCTGCTCGTCTACCCCACGACAGTACTCGCCGACCTCCGCGAGAGTTGGGCAACTGTGCCCGGGGTGTTTCGCTGCATCATCATCATCCCCGTCCTGAACGTCGGACGCGTTCTCTGGACAGCTCACAGATTCTTGGCCCATGTGGCAGGACAGCAAGGAGAAGCAGGCTCATGACAGGCAAGGCAGACAGGCGGCGCACGGAACTGATCGTGGCGCTGGACGTGAACACACAGGAAGAAGCTCTCGCCGTGACCGAGAACATCGGCGACGCAGTGCAGTGGTACAAGATCGGCAAGCAGCTGTTCACTCGCTTTGGACCCGGGATTGTTTCCGAACTTCGCAGCCGCGGCAAAAAGGTGTTTCTCGACCTCAAGTTCCATGACATCCCCAACACGGTGGCGCAAGCTGTGCGGTCCGCAGCCGCCATCGGCGCTGACATGACCAACGTGCACGCGGCTGGCGGCCCCAGTATGCTTCGCGCCGCGGCGGAGGCCGCGAACGAGACGGGGCTCCTCTGTATTGCAGTGACCGTGCTAACAAGCTTGGATCGCGAGGAACTCGAGGCAGTTGGCGTCCACTCCAACCCGGCCGAGCAAGTTGCCAGACTGGGAAAACTGACCCGGAAATGTGGCCTCCCGGGTGTGGTCTGCAGCGCCAGGGAAATTGTCTTGCTTCGTGAAACGTGCGGTGATAGTTTCACGCTCGTTGTGCCTGGGATCCGACCCGCAGGCGCGGACAAGGGAGACCAAAAACGAGTGATGACACCCGGTGAAGCGGCAGCCGCAGGTGCCGACTTCATTGTCGTGGGACGCCCGATCCGCGCCGCAGACGACCCGGCAGCAGCCGCAGCGGCCATCCTCGCCGAACTCGGACAGTAGCTCGACCCGCCGTGAAGAGGTTTTAGTGATCAGTGATAGGTGATCGAGGTCATCAGTTATCGGTGTTCTCGCGGTGCAATTTGTGTTCCTACCTGGAGTCAACCTGATGGAGTTGGAGTGTTTTCCACCGATCACCGAACACCGATCACCGATCACTCCCCCTCTCGCCCGGCCTTCTCGCACCGACCCAAGGTAACCCCTCAGTTACGTGGGGACACGGCGGTTGAGGGCAACCGCCCTCCAAGTGCTTCGGGATGCCGCTGGTGTTCGCCGTCCTCGGTTATCCCACGAGACTGAGGGGTTACGACCCAAGACTGTTCGGGGACCGCATCATGCAGCCTCATGTCGCCGCACTCGACATCGGGACGAATTCTGTCCAGCTTCTCGTGGCTTCCGGAACCAAAGAGGGACGGTTGTGCCCGATCGCCGAGTATTTCGCGGCACCAAGGCTGGGTGAAGGCATCGCCGCCTCTGGTTTGCTTGCCCCCGAGGCCATCCAGCGCACGCTCGACGCGATTTCCACATTGCTAGCTGCTGGCCATGCGCACCAGCTCATGCTTGAGGGAGTTGCCGCCGCCACCAGCGCTGTCCGGGATGCGGGAAATCGCCACGAGTTTGTCGATGCGTTTCACGAGCGCTTCGGCTTCGGCGCCCGCATCCTCGATGGCCCGGAAGAAGCGCTTTGCACATTCCTGGGTGCGGCATCCGATGCCCCCGCAGAGGTCTGCACAATTTCCCTGGACGTTGGGGGGGGCAGCACCGAGATCGGTGTGGGCCTGAACGGTGATGCTCGGCTGACCGAGAGCGTGGACGTGGGTTGCGTGCGTCTGAGCGAGCAGTTCTGCCTGCATGAACCAGACTCCGCCCGGAGAGAAAAAGAAGCTGAAAAGACGGTGGATGCACTTCTGGCACCCGTTCTGGCGCGGGCCGCCAAGGCAGTCTCCACCGACCACACCATCCAAGTCACTGCCACAGGTGGAACAGCCACGACACTCACGGCGGCAGTCCTCAAACTCGACACCTACGATGCCGAGAGAGTGCACGGACACACAACGTCCATCCCGGAACTGGCGGAGTTCCGGCGACACATCACCGACATGCCCTTGGAAGAGCGCTCCCAGCTGCCCGGCATCCCCCCCTCCCGCGCCATGATTCTTCCCGCTGGCCTGCTGATTCTCGAACGCTCCCTGCGCCTCCTCGGAACACCCACATTTCGTGTATCCACGCGGGGCCTGCGGCATGGTTTGCTGATCCGCCTCCTATCCGGCTCACTGGCGCCAAGTTGGCAATGGGGCGGGCGCGACCCTGCGGCCACTCGTGTTTGCGTGGACGAAAATGCTCCAGAGGGGGGGCATGGCAGCTCGCGGGTACGCTTGCGCTCCTGAAGACTATCTCGAGACTAAGCCGGTGGTGTCGACGGATGCGTTGTGTCCACGAACGGTTTGAAGTCCTCCGCGTAGGCTATGGTGCCGGATTTCAGATAGGGAATGCAGGCCGGACCGCAGTTGCAGACGAAGTTGCCCGGAGTTTGGCCAAGCAACGGGACCATTTTTTGCCAGACTGCATGTGACTCGGCGCAGAGCGAAAGCGGTGTCTGCGGGCTCAGCCGTTGGACTTCTCTGGCGTAGTACTCATAGACCTCCACACGGAAGTCCGGGGGTATCACTTTGTACGGATCAGCCATGCCCCCTGCAGCCTCGTGCTCTCTCATCATTTGAACGAAGTCTGGCTCGAACAGCGACATGTCGAACATCGACGTCAGTTCGTCTACACTGCTGAAAAAGAGCATTTCCATGCTGAGATTGTCGGGCTCCACGGCCTCGAAGAGCATCTCGAGTGTCCGGGTTGCCTCCTCGCGCCAGTTCCGGATGGGGACGATTGGCTTGAACTTGAAGCGCACGGGATATCCCGCTGCCTGACACTTTCGCGCCGCCTCGACCCGTTGTTCCGTCGTGGCCGTGTCCACTTCGATGGCGCGGCTGACCGTGGGTGTGGACAGAGTCCAGAGCATGATGGTGTGGCCCCGATGATCGAGGTCCAGGAGGAAATCAACATTGTCGCTCTTGCTGAAAAGAATGATGTAGCGGTCGTCCTTCCTGGCAAAGTGATTCACAAGATCCACGCAGGCGCCGTATTCAGGTTCGAGCACGAGGCAATCCGTCTCGGTGTCGAAACGGATGACCTTCTGCCAGGGGTTCGCTTCAAGCAGCCCATCGACTCGCTCTAGCCATTCCTCGATGTCGAGCATGATGGTGGCGACCCGTCCGCGCGGGCAATACTCGCATTTGTGAAAGCATCCCCAGCCGGTGTGCAGATCATGCAGCGCCCAGCAGCAGTCGTCCCTGACGCGCCGTTTTCTGTTCCCGTCTTCGAAGTGATGGAAGGTCGGATAGCCGAAGAGAGCGTGCAGGAGACTCGAGGCGAACCCCTTGCCCTCTTGCAGGATCGGGACGCGTTCGTGCAGCGCCTTGAGCTCGTCCGCGCCGTACCACCGGAAGGAGTTGAAGACCATGTCCGGATCACGGGTGCCAGCCACCGTGCCCTGCCGCTGCCAAACGTCCAGCCAGTTCTTGCGCCGGATGATGCCGTCCAGGTCGGACTCGTCGACAACCTGCACGTCGCCCAGCGGTCTCCCAAACCCCTCCATCATGCGGACAATGCGCCGCTGACACCGTTCGTCTTCCCATGTCCAGCGTGTTGCGAAGAACTCCTGCGGCTTGAACGGTTTCATGGGTGTTGTCTCGCTGTCCGTAGAGGTGCCGGTGCCAAGATTCGGGGAATCAATCCTCGACTACGATAGGATCCCAACGTACTTGTGTCATCAGGAGCGCAGTCGAATATGGCTTGCTGGGTCTATCAAACTGAGGGGAACCGCTTGGGTACGCCACCACCGGGTTTATCCCTAGTGCATTGAAAT